>NZ_JBAQRT010000240.1:0-3221 GCF_049306435.1 Zavarzinia sp. | reverse complement strand
ATCATCCGACAGGGGCATGAGCCGAGCCAGCCGCTCGCCGCCCCCCTCCGCCTCGGGCAGCAGCACGGCGAGCACGCCGCAAGCCGCCATCAGGGCGATGGCTTCCGGCGCCCGGGGCAGGGCCAGGGTCTTCAGCAATTCTGCCGCCACCCGCTCGGCCGACAGGCGGGTCAGCTCGTGCCGGGCCGAAGCGATGGCGGCCAGCGCCGCCGCGTCGGCCGGGCCTTCGGCGAAACGGGCATGAAAGCGGAAGAATCGCAGCGCCCGCAGGTAATCCTCCGCCAGACGCTGCCTGGCCTCGCCGATGAAACGCACCCGCCCGGCGGCGAGATCGGCGAGCCCGCCGACGGGATCGAACAGCGTGCCGTCCGCATCGGCATAAAGCGCGTTGATGGTGAAATCGCGCCGGGCCGCGTCTTCATGCCAGTCGTCGGTGAAGGCGACAGTGGCGCGGCGTCCGTCGGTCTCGACATCGCGGCGCAGGGTCGTCACTTCGACCGGGACATGATCGGCGATCACCGTGACCGTGCCATGGTCGATGCCGGTGGGAACGGTCTTCAGGCCGGCCGCCCTTGCCTGTTTCATCACGGCCGCGGGGTCGAGCGGGGTCGCGATGTCGATATCCGCCGGCATCTCGCCCAGCAAGGCATCGCGCACGCAGCCACCGACGAAGCGACAGGGGACGCCGCCCGCCGAAAGCGCGTCGATCACCGCGCGCACCGGCGCCGACTGGCGCCAGCCCCCCGGCGGCAGGCGCGCGGGCAGCGCCCTCGTCACTTCGGCTCCGCCTCGATCCGGCCGGGCACCAGCTTGCCGTCCTGCATATGGGCCGGGATGTAACGGCCACCCGCCGGTTCCCCGCCGAAGAAGGCGAGGCCGAGGGTGACGGTGATGATCAGCATCAGGCCGATCGCCACCAGCGGCACCCAGGGCAGAGGCCGTTTCTCGGGTGGCAGGCCCTCGCGCCAGCGCTCGAACCGCAGCCACAGGAGATAGGA
The DNA here is from genome assembly GCF_049306435.1 of Zavarzinia sp. NCBI lineage: Bacteria > Pseudomonadati > Pseudomonadota > Alphaproteobacteria > Rhodospirillales > Zavarziniaceae > Zavarzinia > Zavarzinia sp. The sequence continues at coordinate 2,223 of NZ_JBAQRT010000240.1, read as the reverse complement.
AACAAAGGGCAATACGAAGGCCAGAACATAAATCAGAATAATGCGGCCCATTTCAGCCCTTTCCCAGGCGGGTCGCCAGATTGACCAGCATGCCCGCAGTCGCTCCCCATATGTAATGTTCACCATAGGGCATGGCGTAGAAGTAGCGCTGAACACCGTTATAGTCCCGGCTCTGACGCTGACGGTTGGCCGGGTCCATCAGGAAGTCCAGCGGAACCTCGAAAACCTGCGCGACTTCGCCAGGATCGGGCGTCAGGGTGAATCCGGGCGTGAGGAACCCGACGACCGGCGTGACATGAAACCCGGTCGAGGTTTCATAGGCGTCGAGGAAGCCCGCGACCGAGACATAATGCCGGTCGAGGCCGATCTCTTCGGACGCCTCGCGCAGGGCGGCGGCGACCGGGTCCTTGTCCCCGGGCTCGATCCGTCCACCGGGGAAACTGACCTGGCCGGCGTGGTTGGTCAGATGCTCGGTCCGCCGCGTCAGCAGCACGGTCAGGCCCGTGGGATGCTCGACCAGCGGCACCAGGACCGCGGCCGGGCGCAGCACCCGATCGGGCGGGAAAACGCCGCGCAGATCCGGGTTCAGGTCGAAATCGCCGATGCGCGGCACCGCCACAGGGCCGTAGTCGGCCGGGTCCAGATGGTGGCGAAGACGGGCCGCGATATCGCCCCGGGTCACGGCGCGTCCCCCGCCGCCGTCCCGTCCAGCCGGCCGAGCGACCAGAAGCGCCCCGCCGACCAGACGCCGAGGTCGCCCGCCTCTTCCCGCTCGACGGCGGCATTGACCAGTTCGTAGAACACCGCCCGGTTGATCAGCGCGTCCAGCCGGTCCCGCACCCGGACGTAAGGCGAGGGCTCGCCGGTCGCCGGGTCGATCTCGACCCTGAGGGCGTGATCGGCGTCGAGGGTGAATTCGTCTTCGACATTGGTGCGGAAACGAATCACCTGGGCCTCGCCCTCGCCCTCGATCTCGGCCCCGACGACGAGGAAAGGCGCGTCGACGACCCGGATGCGCACCTTTTCGACCGGCGTCACCAGGTAATAGGCGTCGTCCGTATCGCGCAGCAGGATGGTCGAGAACAGCCGCACCAGCGGCGCGCGGCCGATCGGCGATTTCATGTAATGCCAGCTGCCGTCGCGCCGGATCTCCATGTCGATATCGCCGCAGAAGGGCGGATTCCATAGGTGGATGGGCGGCAACCCGCGCTTGCCGCCGCCCGTCTCGCCGAGGGCGGCCCGCGCCGCCGCGGCCAGCCCCTGGGCATCCGGTGTTCTTCCCTGACTGTCGCTCGCTGCCATGAGCCCCTGTTCCTGACACATTTTGACGGCTATCTGGTGGCGCCGCCCGTTTTCGGGTTAGCTTCGTTTCGGTCCTTCCTCAATATAGTGGGCACAATGGCGAACGTCAGCGATGGCCGCGAGGCCCTGGTTCAGGAAATCGACCGTCTGGGGGCGCGGCTCGGCAGCCTCAAGAACGCCATCGGCGAAATCGTCTTCGGTCAGGAGACCGTGATCGAACAGGCGCTGGTCACCCTGCTGGCCGGCGGCCACGGCCTGCTGGTCGGCGTGCCCGGCCTCGCCAAGACCCGCCTCGTCGAGACGCTGGGCACCGTCCTCGGCCTCGACGAGAAGCGGGTGCAGTTCACCCCCGACCTGATGCCGGCCGATATCCTCGGCTCGGAAGTCCTCGAAGACGGCGAGGATGGCCGCCGCGGCTTTCGCTTCGTGCGCGGCCCGGTGTTCTGCCAGCTGCTGATGGCCGACGAGATCAACCGCGCCAGCCCGCGCACCCAGTCCGCCCTTCTCCAGGCGATGCAGGAGGGAGAGGTTTCGATCGCCGGACAGCGCCATCCGCTGCCCCGGCCGTTCCATGTCCTCGCCACCCAGAACCCGCTGGAGCAGGAGGGGACCTATCCCCTGCCCGAAGCCCAGCTCGACCGTTTCCTCCTCGAAATCAATGTCGACTATCCCGACCGCGCGGCCGAGCGGCAGATGCTGATCGCGACGACCGGGGCCGGCGGCGCCACCGCCCGCCGCGTGCTCGAGCCGGGCGAACTGGCCGAAGCGCAGGGCCTGGTGCGCCGGCTGCCGGTCGGCGAATCGGTGGTCGACGGCATTCTCGATCTCGTCCGTTCGGCCCGGCCCGGCGGCGAGGGGCGGGCAGACCTCACCCGGCTGATCGCCTGGGGCCCCGGCCCCCGCGCGGCGCAGGCGCTGATG
>NZ_JBAQRT010000239.1:0-16922 GCF_049306435.1 Zavarzinia sp. | reverse complement strand
TGCGGGAAACAACCAACGGCCAATCGTGATCGTCGACGCTGATGTCCATTCAAAGCTTGAATCACAATCAGCCAGAAAGGGGAATCCATTATCTTAGCGCCTATGGGCGAAGGCCGGGATCTCGATCCGGCAAGGGCGCCTTCTCGTCGCGAGGTCCCGGCCTTCGCCGGGACGACGCCGCTCGATATCGATTGCATCCCTACAGAATCGCGCCGTAACCCTTGAGGGCGGTGACCACGCCCGGCCGGTCGACGCCCTGCACCGCGACCTTGTCCTTGACCGCGTGGGCGGCGCAGATGCCGGCGGCTTCGCCCGCCATCATATAGGCCGGCTCCATCCGGTAGCTGCAGTTGACGACCCTCGTGACTGAAGCGCAGGGGCAGGTGATAGCGCTTGGCGCCCATGCCCGGGGTTTCCGCGGTATTGCTGCCTTCGATCACCAGTTCGCCATTCGGGCCTTCGAGGTTCTGCACCGGGTGACTGTCGTAGTCATACCCCCAGAGCAGCACGCCGTCGTCGAAGCGGGCGCCGGCATTGGTATCCGCCTGATTGAACTTGTACATGCCTTTCATCCGGCGGCCCTCGCGGATGTAAAGCTGGCGGGGCCAATTGTCGTTGTCGGTGAATTCACTGCGGGCGAGGCCCCAGGTATTGGTCGAATCCCGGAAATACTGCGGCACGCGCGGATCATTGCCGTAAAAATAGAGCCGGCCCGCCTGGTAGCGACGGTGGAAGTCGGTGATCGATTTCCGCCTGGCCCTTGTGCCGGTGGGATAGCCCCAGTTCTCGCCCGGCGCCTCGTCGTTGTTGCGATCGACCTTGTCGAGACCCGGCAATTCGCCGCCGGCATGAAGGCCGTCCCTGGTGAAGCCCTTGGCGAGATCAAGGAGATACCAGTTGGAATTATAGCCCGCGGGCTTTTCGAAGGGCCGGCGGTCGGCCGGATCGTCGGTCAGGCACAGGCGATAGTTGAAACCCATGACCGCCCGGTCGCCGGCGCCGATCGCCGTCGTCGGGAAGGGCTTGACCATGGGCATCAGCGCGCCCGACGCGGTGCGGACCTTGACCTTTGTCACCACCTTCTGGGCAAGGCCGAAGCCCGCCGTCGGCTCGCCGTATTTCTCCTGTCCGTCGCGGCCGTATTCATAGGAAACGCCCGCCGCCGCCATCAGGTCGCCCTCATAGCTGCAGTCGACATAGACGTCACCGACGAGATGGGTGCTGTCCTCGAGGATGATGTATTTGATACGATTGCCATCCATGTAGAGCGGATTGCGTTCCAGCGTATCCTGGGTGAAGACCGTCACTTCAGCGTCGTCGAGCAGGCCGCGATAATAGGATTCGGCGACATGGGGTTCGAATCGGAAGGCGGAGGGCAGGCCATAGGCCGTGCCCATGGCCTTGAAGAAGGCGCCGGTCATGCCGCCGATCGGCTGTTTCTCGTTGGCGTCGGCCCGGCTGAGGCCATTGGCGGTCATGCCGCCGATCGGATTGGGGCCGACCACCAGGGCGACTTTCATCCCCTCACGGGCCGCGGCACAGGCGGCGAAGACCCCGGCCGAGGTCGCGCCATAGACGACGACCTGGAAGCGGAGGTTGACGGCGAAGGCCGGGGATCCGGCCGCCATCATGAAGATTGTCGCGCCGGCCGAAGCCAGCAGCCTGCGCCGGTTGATCGTCTGCATGGTCTGTGCCTTTGGGTCTGCCTTGCCCACGGGATACATCCTAATCCCGCGGGAGGCGGGCCGCCGCTCTTTTCACGCCGCGCGCCCAGTTATCCCCCGCCATGTGCAAGCGCGATGTTGACAGGGAGCCGGGGTGGAGGCTTCATGCCGCGACTTTGGACGAGTGTGCGATGACAGTTTCCGGGGAAGACGTTATGAAAAAGGCTGGCCGGTCATCCTTCGTGGAGACCGTACTTACCGTCTTCTACGCGGTGCTGATCGCGATCGTGATCCGCACCGTGCTGTTCGAGCCGTTCAATATTCCGTCGGGCTCGATGCGGCCGACGCTGGAAGTGGGCGACTATCTCTTCGTCTCGAAATATTCCTACGGCTATTCCCGGTTTTCCCTGCCGCTCGGCCTCGATCTGTTCGAGGGACGGGTCATGGAACAGCCGGTGACGCGGGGCGATGTCGTCGTGTTCCGCAAGCCCGGCGACACCAGCACCGATTATATCAAGCGCATCGTCGGCCTGCCGGGCGACCGTATCCGCATGGTGGACGGCGTCCTGATCATCAATGACGTGGCGGTCCCGCGCGAGCGCATCGAGGATTACATCGAGACCCTGCCGAACGGCGGGATGCGCCGGATCGAGCAGTATCGGGAAACCCTGCCGGGCGGCGTGACCTATATCACCTTCAACGAGATCACCGGCGGCACGGCCGACAATACCGGCGTCTACGAAGTGCCGCCCGGGCATTATTTCGCCATGGGCGATAACCGCGACAATTCGATGGACAGCCGGATCAAGCCGGAACTCGGCGGTGTCGGCTTCGTGCCGGCGCAGAATCTGGTCGGCCGCGCGCGGATCATCTTCTTCTCCACCGACGGCTCCGCCGGGTTGTTCGAGCCGTGGAACTGGTTCGGCGCCATCCGCTATGGCCGACTGCTGCAAGTGATCCGGTGATCGCCGTCGACGGATTGATCGAGGCCCTGGGCCACCGTTTCGCCGACAGGGCGGTGTTGTCGCGCGCCCTGACGCACAAGAGTTTCGGCGCCGAGGTTTCGAACGAGCGGCTGGAATTCCTGGGCGACCGGGTTCTGGGCATGATCATCGCGGAAACCCTCTATGCCGCCCATCCGGGGTGGGAGGAGGGGGCGCTGGCGGTCCGCCTGAACGGTCTCGTCCGGCGCGAGACCCTGTCGCGCATCGCCGAGGAAATCGGCCTTGGCCGTTACCTTCGCCTCGCAAAGGGCGAGGACGAGCAGGGGGGAAGGGCCAAGCCGGCAATTCTCGCCGACGCGATGGAGGCGGTGATCGCCGCCGTCTATCTCGACGGCGGCCTGCCGGCGGCGCGCGGCGTCGTCTCGCGGCTGTGGGCCGATTATTTCGCCAACCGCGTCACTCCGCCCAAGGACGCCAAGACCGAACTGCAGGAATGGTCGGTCGCGCGGGGGCTGGGCCAGCCGCGCTATGAGACCGTGGGCCGCAGCGGACCCGATCATGCCCCCGTCTTCGTCGTCGCCGCGCTGCTGCCCGGCGGCCAGTCCGCCGAAGGGCGGGGCTCGTCCAAACGCATTGCCGAGCAGGAAGCCGCGAAGGCCCTGCACGATGCCCTGAAAGCCAAGACATGACCGAAACCGTCACTGAAGAAACCGCGGGCGGCCCGTCCCGTGCCGGCTTCGTCGCCATCATCGGCCCGACCAATGCCGGCAAGTCGACCCTGACCAACAGGCTGGTCGGCAGCAAGGTCTCGATCGTCACCCAGAAGGTGCAGACGACGCGGACCCGCGTCACCGGCATCGCCGTGCGTGGAAAGTCGCAGTTCATCTTCGTCGATACCCCGGGTGTCTTCGCGCCCAAGCGTCGGCTGGACCGCGCGATGGTCGCCGCCGCCTGGGCCGGCGCCGCCGACGCCGATCTGGTGGTCATGGTGGTCGACGCCGAACGGGGCATCGACGATGCGGTCGAGGCGGTGGTCGAGGGTCTGAAGGGCAGCGAGCGGAAATGCCTGCTGGCCCTCAACAAGATCGATCTCGTCAAGCGCGAGACCCTGCTCGAATTGGCCAAGGCGATGAATGATCGCCTGGATTTCGATGCCACTTTCATGATTTCGGCCAGCGGCGGCAATGGTTGCAAGGACCTGATGGATGCGCTCGAGGCGCGGCTGCCGGAAGGCCCCTGGCTGTTCCCGGAAGACCAGCTGTCCGAATTGCCGGAGCGGATGCTGGCGGCCGAGATCACGCGCGAGAAGATCTATCTCCGCCTGCATCAGGAACTGCCCTATTCGATCCATGTCGAGAGCGAGAGCTGGAAGGACCAGAAGGACGGCTCGGTCAGGATCGAACAGGTGATCTATGTCGAGCGGGACGGTCAGAAGGCCATCGTTCTCGGCAAGGGCGGGCAGACGATGAAGATCGTCGGCAGCATGGCGCGCGAGGAAATGGAGCAGGTCTTCGACCGCCGGGTCCATCTGTTCCTTTTCGTCAAGGTCCGGCCCAACTGGGCCGAGGACCGAGAACGCTACCGCGCCATGGGGCTCGACTGGCAGGACTGAACGGGCGCGAGGCCGGCATCTCGATCCGGCAGGGGCGGAATCGGCGGCTCCCGGGCCGCAAAGACGGGGTCGGCTCTTGACCCTTTGTTAACGATGGCATTACCTGCCCGAACGCCGTCCAGATCGGGCGGGCGCAGGAGGCTGTTGGCAGTTGAGTGGCGGAATCCCTTATCTGGGCTTGCTGGGCTATGTCGCCGCCGGGGTTGTCGCCGTTCTGCTGCTCTATGGCACGCTGAAACAGCCTGACTTCGTGGCGGTGCCCCGGCGTCGGCGGTTCCGTCAGGTCGTGGTGCCCGGCATGATCGTGTCTGAAGCGGTGGAGTTTCTGCGTCGGCCGCCCCGAGGCTTCAGCCTCTATCAGGTCGATGCCGACCATGGCATCGTCGTCTGGGAACAGGGGCCGACGCTGTTCTCCCTCGGGGCTTTTTATCCCTTCTATATCGATCCCAATCACCAGGGCATCCTGATCACCTGCGCGATCGAGGCGCGGACCCCGATCATCGGCATCGCCGCGCGCCGGCGCCTCGGGCGGGTCCAGCGTCAGGTGATCGGACTGCTCGGCGGCTATCCGGTGTGAGATGGGTCGAGGCCGAGGGTGGTCAGGATCTCGTCGACCGGGGTTTCGGCCGGGATGACCGTGAACTGCCCGGGGCGGCTGGCGAGGATCGTGGTCACGCCACCGCGCGGGCAAACGTCGAGGCACAGGGTCTCGACCACGCCGATCCTCGCGCCACTGTCGTCGAGCGTGCGGGACAAGGCCTTCGACAGATCCTTCTTGCCCGAGGGACCGAAACCACCCTTCAGCTTCCGCTCGCATTTGGCGCAGACGAGGATGACGTCGTCCCACCCGGTTCGCAGCGGCTTCTTCACATCCTTCGCCATGGTGTCCTTTCACCCCGCAGGCCCAGGGGCCATGATGTGTTCCCGTCGGAGGGATGACCAGCCGAATGCCGATGACTGACGATGCCCTGACCCTGGCCGCGCCCGCCGTGTCGATCGACGAGGCCACGGCGCTGATCCAGGCATACTATGGCCTCGCCGGCCGGATCGAGCCGATACCGGGTGAGCGCGATCGGAATTTCCGACTGACCGACGAGGCGGGCCGGGGTTTCGTCCTGAAAATGGCCAATCCCGCCGAGCCGCCGTCGATCACCCATCTGCAGACCGCCACCCTGGCGCATCTGGCGGCCCGCGATCCCGGCCTGCCGGTGCCCCGGGTGGTGCCGACGCGGGACGGGCGTCTTGAATTCGCCCATGGCGAGCCGCCCATGGTGACCCGGCTGCTGACCTATCTCGACGGCATATCCCTGCACGCCAGCCCGCCCTCTTCGGTGCAGGCCGGCCGCCTTGGCGCGCTGCTCGGCCGTATCGACCGGGCGCTCGCCGATTTCCGCCATCCCGCCATGGCGCGGGATCTGCTTTGGGATGCGACAAGGGTCGGTCAGGTGCGGGGGCTGCTGCCCCATATTGATGATGCCGAGGGGCGCCAGCTGGTCGCCCGGCAGATAGACCGTTTCGAGACCGAGGTGGCGCCCCGGCTGGCCGCCCTGCCGCGCCAGCTGATCCACAATGACCTCAATCCCCACAATGCCGTGACGCAGGCCGGCGATCCCGAGGCGATCGCCGGCATCATCGATTTCGGCGATGCGCTGGAAGCCCCCGCCGTCGCCGATCTGGGCACGGCGCTGGCCTATCAGATGGGCGGGGAGGCCGCGCCGCTCGAGCGGGCGCTGGCTTTCGCCCGGGGCTATCACGCCGTCCGGCCCCTGTCCGGGGAAGAGATCGCGGTGCTGCCCGACCTGATGGCGGCGCGCATGGTGCTGACCATCGCGATCACCCATTGGCGCGCCGGGCTTCAGCCTGAAAACAGCGCCTATATCCTGCGCAACAACCCGGGCGCCTGGGCGAGCCTGCGCCGCCTGACCGCCATGGCGCCGGGGCAGGCGGTGACGGAATTTCGCCGCGCCCTTGGGGAAGCGCCGACCTAGACCTGCGGCACCGGGCGCAAGCGCCGCAGGATGGCGAGGGCGACCATGCTGACGAGGGCGAGGGCCAGAAGAAAATGGCTGTTCCCGACCGGGGCGCTGATCAGCGCATAGTCGTAAAGCCCATGGGCGACCACCGAGAGCGTCAGCGCGGCCGCGGTCCATTCCATGCGCCCGCCGACGAGGTGGCGCGCGATGGCCCAGGCCGCCAGCACCGCGTTGAAGATGTGGAAGGGCGTCGCCGTCACGAGGCGGATCCACAGGACGTCAGGGCCGTAGGTGTGAAGATAGAGAAGGTTTTCGCAGGCCGCGAAGCCCGCGCCGACCGCCGCCGCCGCGATGACGAAGGCGCCATAGCTCGGGTCCTTGGCGTCGCTGCCCCTTGCATGGATCAGGGACAGTTTGATCGTCTCCTCGGTCAGGGCGATCAGGACGAAGGCGCGGAAGACATCGCCCCAGGCGGTGGAGAACACGCCGCCAAGGCGCGGCCACAGATATTCCTCGACGACGAGGGCGAGGAAAGCCCCGGCGGCGCCGGCCACGAAGGCCCCGATCAGGCCCCGTGACGGCGCGGTCACGCCATAGCGCCAGCGCAGCAGGGCAACGATCGCGAGCGGGCCGAGGAAGCCGGCGATGGCGGTGCCGGGCGTCATGCTCCGTCAGGCGCCCGTGCCATCGCCCTTGCCCCGGCCAAGGAAGCGCTTCACCGCGCCATAGCCGACCGCGATGGCACCCACGGCGCCGATCGCGATCACTTTCTTGAAGGCGATCACCAGGGCGATCAGGCCCTTGAAGAAGCCGGCCTTGGTCAGGATGCCGCCCGCGATCAACCCGGCGACGCCATAGGCGGCGGTTTCGTCGACGCTGGAATCGAATTCGGCGTAAGTGTTGCCCTGGTTGAAGTGGACCATGGACAGCAGTTCAGCCGCCTTGGCATCCACCATCTCGAACTGGGGCATGGCGGCGACGATGTTCAGCACGAGATAACCGCGCCGCCCCAGCACCCTGATCTCGTAGTTCAGGGTTTCATCCGGGCTGTCGCCGAAGCGCAGGCGCTTGGCCCAGAACAGTTTCTTGGTGGCGGCGTCATAATGGGGCTCGCGCGCCCAGCCCAGCACATGGACGGGGTCGTAGCCCTTGGCGACGCGCTCCTCGTTGGTCGCCTCGGACGACGATTGCATATCCCGCATGAGGGCGTCGTAATCGATGCCGGCGGCATCGCTGTCGTCGACATATCCGGCACTGTCATAGGACAGGATGACACCCCAGCCATCCGCCGACAGTGGATGGGGGGAAACCGGAACGATCACCCCGAGCACGCCTTCGACGGCCTCGGGCGGGTTGCTCCACAGCCGGGTCAGGAAGGTCTGGGAATCCACGATCCCCAGCGCCCGGAAATCGGGGGTGAGGGTGACGCCGGCCATGCCGCCCTGAAGATCGAAACTGCCCTCGATGAAATGAAGGCTCTTGAAGACTTCCTCCATCTCCTCCTGGGTCGGCATCGCCTGCTGGGCCCGTGCCGGCGCCGACAGAAGATCGAGGACCACGAACAACGTGGCGGCGAGGGCAAGCAGGCGGCGCATTCGAGGTCTTTCCCGAGGTTGAATGCAGCATCGTACAGGTTGTCATGATGGAGAAAAAATGAATTTATGATTGTCATCGAAGCAACTTTTGGCCAATCCCCCGGTGCTCTCCGGCGCGGGGGCGCGGCCCTTGGCGCGGGGTGATTCCGGCGATTCTGGAGGGGGCCGGGCGAGCCCCGCCGCGATGCCCGCGAAAAGCGGAAAATAACCATTTTAAATCAGATGGTTACGGACCGTTTTTTCGCTCTGGCAATGGGCCGTCCGGGCTTGCTACAGTCCCGTTACGGAAGAGGCCGCCGCGGCCATCCCAGACGCTGACCACCGGCGCAAACAGCAAGCATATCTCTTGAGCGAACCCAATTCCGCAGACCAGCCGGAGCCGCAGGACGCAGGTCCGCCGACCGGTGGTGGTCTGCCGCCCGGCGCCGTTCCCCCGCGTCACGATATCGTCCCCATCTCGATCGAAGACGAGATGCGTCGCTCCTATCTCGATTACGCCATGAGCGTGATCGTGTCGCGTGCATTGCCCGATGCGCGGGACGGCCTGAAGCCGGTCCACCGCCGCATCCTTCACGCGATGAACGAGAGCGGCTACGACTGGAACAAGCCCTACCGCAAGTCGGCCCGCATCGTCGGCGACGTCATGGGTAAATATCACCCCCATGGCGACAGCGCGATCTACATGGCCATGGTGCGGCTGGTGCAGCCCTTCTCCATGCGCCTGCCGCTGCTCGACGGCCAGGGCAACTTCGGCTCCATGGACGGCGACATGCCCGCCGCCATGCGTTACACCGAAATCCGCATGGGCAAGCCGGCCCATGCCCTGCTGGACGATCTCGACAAGGATACCGTCGACTTCCAGCCGAACTATGACGACAGCAGCAAGGAGCCGGTGGTCCTGCCGGCCCGCTTCCCCAATCTTTTGGTCAATGGCGCGGGCGGCATCGCCGTCGGCATGGCGACCAATATCCCGCCGCATAATCTGGGCGACGTGATCGACGCCTGCCTCGAATACATGGACAATCCCCATGTCCCGATCGAGCGGCTGATCGAGATCGTCCAGGCGCCGGACTTCCCGACGGGTGGCCTGATCATCGGCGGCGGCGGTGCCCGCCAGGCCTATCTGACCGGCCGCGGCTCGGTCCTGATGCGCGCGCGCACCCATGTCGAGGAAATCCGCAAGGACCGCTGGGCGATCGTCGCGACCGAGGTGCCCTATCAGGTCAACAAGTCGAATCTGCTCGAGAAGATCGGCGAGGAGATGCGCTCCAAGCGGATCGAGGGCATCGCCGAGCTGCGCGACGAATCCGACCGCGACGGTGTCCGCGTCGTCGTCGAACTGAAGCGCGACGCGATCGCCGATGTCGTGCTGAACCAGTTGTTCAAGCACACGCCGCTGCAGCAGAGCTTCGGCATCCAGATGCTGGCGATCGATCACGGTCGCCCGCAGACCATGACCCTGAAGCAGTTGATCCAGGCCTTCGTGAACTTCCGCGAGGAAGTGATCACAAGGCGCACCCGCTTCGAGCTGAACAAGGCCCGCGACCGCGCCCATGTCCTGGCCGGTCTCGCCATCGCCGTCGCCAATATCGACGAAGTGATCCGGGTCATCCGCACGTCGCCCGATCCGGCCGCGGCCCGCGAGGCGCTGATGAGCCGCGACTGGCCAGTGGGCGATGTCGATGCCTTGCTGCGCCTCGTCGAGGAGACGGGCCATGCCGGCGCGGTCGACGGCACCTATCGTCTGAGCGAGATTCAGGCCCGCGCCATTCTCGACCTGCGCCTGCAGCGCCTGACCGCCCTCGGCCGCGACGAGATCGAGGACGAGTTGAAGCAGCTGGGCGAGCGGATCACCTATCTGCTGTCGATCCTGCGCAGCCGCGACGTGCTGTTCGGCGTGATGCGCGACGAACTCGTGGCGGTGAAGACGGAATTCGCCAATCCCCGCCGCACCGAGGTCGTCGCCTTCACCGGCGATCTCGAGGACGAGGATCTGATCGCCCGCGAAGACATGGTCGTCACCGTGTCGCACACCGGCTACATCAAGCGCGTGCCGCTGACCGCCTATCGCGCCCAGCGCCGGGGCGGCAAGGGCAAGACCGGCATGGCGACGCGGGACGAGGATTTCGTCTCCCGCGTCTTCGTCGCCAATACCCATACGCCGGTGCTGTTCTTCTCCTCGCGCGGCATCGCCTATCAGCTGAAGGTCTGGCGCCTGCCGGAAGGTCTGCCGCAGTCGCGCGGCAAGGCGCTGATCAACATCCTGCCGCTGGCGCCGGGCGAGCGCATCGCCGCCGTCATGCCCATGCCGGAGGATGAGGAAAGCTGGGCCCGCCTGCATGTCGTCTTCGCGACGAAGAAGGGCAACATCCGCCGCAACGCCCTGTCCGATTTCGTCGACGTCCGCTCCAACGGCAAGATCGCGATGAAATTCGAGGGCGAGGACGCGGATGACGAATTGATCGCCGTCAGCCCTTGCGATGTCGAAAGTGAGGATGTTCTTCTCGCCGTCAGCAGTGGCCGGGCGATCCGCTTCCCCGTCGACGAGGTGCGCGAATTCGCCAGCCGTCATTCGACCGGCGTGCGCGGCATCCGTCTCGACGAGGGTGACCGTGTCGTCGACATGGCGCTGATCTCCCATGTCGAGGCGACGCCGGCCGAACTGCGCGCCTATCTCAAGGCCGCCAAGGCCAGCGACGAGGAGGGGGCCGACATCACCCCCACCGAGGACGAGGACGAAGGCGAGGACGGCACCGAGGTCACCCTGAGCGACGAGCGTTTCGCCGAATTCGCGGCGAAGGAACAGTTCCTGCTGACCGTGACCGAGAATGGTTACGGCAAGCGGACCTCGGCCTATGAGTATCGGCTGACCCGTCGCGGCGGCAAGGGCATCATCGCCATCACGACCAGCGCGCGGAATGGTGGCCTCGTCGCCGCCTTCCCGGTCACCGATCGCGATCAGGTGATGCTGGTGACCGATGGCGGCCAGGTGATCCGCTGCCCGGTGCACGATATCCGGCTGGCCGGGCGCAATACCCAGGGTGTTACCCTGTTCCGTACCGCCGACGGCGAGCGCGTGGTGTCCATCACCCGTCTCGAGGACGCGATGGACGAGGAAGAGGAAGGCGCCGAAGCGCCGGACGAGGGGGGCGAGGCATGAGCCGCGTCGGCGTCTATCCCGGCACCTTCGATCCGCCGACCCTCGGCCATTTCGACATCATCCGGCGCGGCGCGAAACTCGTCGACCGGCTGGTGATCGGCATCGGTGTCAATCCCGGCAAGTCGCCCCTGTTCGGTTTCGAAGAGCGGCTGGAAATGATGGGCGAACTGGTCGCCGGCCTGTCCGGGGAGCCGGGCGCTGGCGAGATCGCCGTGGTGCCCTTCAAGGGCCTGGTGGTTGATTTCGCCCGGGATCATGGTGCGACCGTGCTGCTGCGCGGCCTTCGCTCCGGCACGGATTTCGACTATGAATTCCAGATGACCGGCATGAACGCCACCATGGCGCCCGAAGTCGAAACCGTGTTCCTGATGGCCGATCTCGCCCATCAGGCGATTGCCTCCAGTCTGGTCAAGGATGTCGCCCGATTGGGCGGCAGCTATGGCGCCTTCGTGCCGGCCATCGTGGCCGAGAGGCTGCGCCTGAAGCTGGAAAGTCTGAAATCCGCCTGAGTTATTTCCTCTGTGTTGGGACCTTTACCCAAGACCTTCGGAAGGAGTTGGGGTATGAAGCGCCTGTTTGCAATTCTATTAGCGATGTTTGCCATGACCTCTGCTGCCGCTGCCGCCGATCCTGAAAACACCCTGCTGCTCCAGCTCAAGGATGGCACCGTCGTCATCGAGCTGCGACCGGATCTCGCGCCGAACCATGTCGCCCGGATCAAGGAATTGACCCGCCAGGGCTTCTATGACGGCATCGTCTTCCATCGCGTGATCGAGGGCTTCATGGCCCAGACCGGCGATCCGACCGGCACCGGCTCGGGCGGCTCGGGCAAGAAGGTGAAGGCCGAATTCTCGAACGCGCCCTTCGGCCGTGGCACGGTCGGCATGGCCCGCTCGCAGAGCCCGGATTCGGGCGACAGCCAGTTCTTCATCTGCTTCCAGCCCTCGCGCTTCCTCGATGGCCAGTACACGGTCTTCGGCCAGGTGGTCTCGGGCATGGAATTCGTCGACAAGATCAAGCGCGGCCTCGGCCAGTCCGGCTCGGTGCCCGCGCCCCAGGACACCATCGTCTCGATGAAGGTCCAGGCCGACGTGAAGTAAACCTGCCGTCACGGCATGTCGCGATGGCCGGGCATGTCCCGGCCATTGTGCATTTTGAAGACCTGTCCATGAAAGTCGCCGATTTCGATTTCGACCTGCCGCCGGGGCTGATCGCGGTCCGCCCGGCCAGCCCCCGCGAATCCGCCCGCCTGCTGCGGGTGACGGAAAGCGGCATGGCCGATCTGACCATCGATGATCTGCCGGGCCAGCTTCGCGCGGGCGATCTGTTGGTGCTGAACGATACCAAGGTGATCCCGGCCCGGCTGGAAGGCACGATCGGCGATGCTCATGTCGAGTTGAACCTGATCCGCGCCGTGGATGACCGGACATGGGAGTGTCTTGCCCGGCCCGGCCGGCGCTTCAAGCCGGGCGTGACGGTCGTCTTCGGCGACCTGACGGCCAGGGTGCTGATCAAGGACCCGGAAGGCACCATCACCCTCGAATTCGACCGCGCGGGGCCGGAATTGATGGCCGCGCTCGATATCGTCGGCACCATGCCCCTGCCGCCCTATATCGCGCGGAAACGCGCACCCGATGCCCAGGACCGGACCGATTACCAGACCGCCTTCGCCGCGCGGGAAGGCGCCGTGGCGGCCCCGACCGCCAGCCTGCATCTGACGCCCGAACTGCTGGCCCGGCTGGACGCGCTGGGCGTGGAGCGGGCGATGGTCACCCTCCATGTCGGCGCCGGGACCTTCCTGCCCGTGAAGGTCGAGGATACGGAAGACCACAGGATGCATGCCGAATGGGGCGAGGTCGGCGCAGGCGCGGCCGAGGCGATCAATCGCGCGAGGGCCGAGGGGCGCCGTGTCGTCGCCGTCGGCACCACGGCGCTGCGCCTCATCGAAAGCGCGGCGAGGGGCCGCGACAAGGTCGAGCCCTTCGCCGACTGGACCGACATTTTCATCACGCCGGGTTTCCGCTTCCGCGCGACCGACCTGCTGATGACCAATTTCCATCTGCCCAAATCGACGCTGGTCATGCTGGTGTCGGCCTTCGCCGGTTTCGACCGGACCATGGCCGCCTATGACCATGCCATCGACAAGGGCTATCGTTTCTATTCCTATGGCGATGCCTGCCTTTTCGACCGTGTGGAGCCCGATGCATGACCGCCGTTGATTTCGGATTTTCGGTGGAGGCGCGGGACGGCATGGCCCGGGCCGGCCATGTCCGCACCGCGCGGGGCGTGATCCGCACCCCCGCCTTCATGCCGGTCGGCACGGCGGCGACGGTGAAGGCGGCAATGCCCGAGACCGTGCGCAAGGCCGGAGCCGATATTCTCCTCGGCAATACCTATCACCTGATGCTGCGCCCGGGGGCGGAGCGGGTGGCGCGCCTTGGGGGCCTCCACAGGTTCATGAACTGGCCGCATCCCATTCTGACGGATTCCGGCGGCTTCCAGGTCATGTCCCTGTCGTCCTTGCGGAAGATCACCGAGGAGGGGGTGACCTTCCGCTCCCACCACGACGGCAGCAGCCATGCCATGTCGCCGGAGCGCTCGATCGAGATCCAGCGCCTGCTCGACAGCGATATCGCCATGCAGCTCGACGAATGCGTCGCCCTGCCGGCGTCGCGCGACGAGACGGCGCGGGCGATGGAATTGTCCTTACGCTGGGCCAAACGCTCCAGGGATGCGTTTCTCGCGTCCGCGCCGCCGCCGGGCCGGGCCATCTTCGGCATCGTGCAGGGCGGCACGGAATTCGACCTTCGCCGCGCCTCGGCCGAAGGCCTGGTCGAGATCGGCTTTCCCGGCTATGCCCTCGGCGGTCTCGCGGTGGGCGAGCCGCAGCCGGTGATGTTCGAGACCATCGCCGCGACGACGCCGCATCTGCCCCAGGATCGCCCACGCTACCTGATGGGGGTGGGCAAGCCGTCCGACATCGTCGGCGCCGTCGCCCGGGGCATCGATATGTTCGATTGCGTGATCCCGACCCGCTCGGGCCGTAACGGCCAGGCCTTCACGCGCCAGGGCACGCTGAACATCCGCAACGCGAAACATGCCGAGGATCAGGGGCCGCTGGATAGCCATTGCCACTGCCCGGCCTGCCGCGATTATTCCCGCGCCTATATCCACCATCTGGTGAAATCGCAGGAAATTCTGGGCGCCATGCTGATGACCGCCCACAACCTGACCTATTATCAGGACCTGATGGCCGGCCTGCGCAGCGCGATCCGCCGCGGTCGCCTGACGGCTTTCGTCGAAGCCTTTGACGGCGGGGGCAGCGACTATTGACCGGGAGGGGTGCTTTTCCTATGGTGCCCAGCCGCCGCGGCGTGTGATTCTCCGCCCGGGACAGCGTGAGCCGGTAGCTCAGTCGGTAGAGCACGTGACTTTTAATCATGTGGTCGCGGGTTCGATTCCCGCCCGGCTCACCAATCCTGTCCTCGGATCAGCGCGGCGACTTCTCTTCCGACAGGCGGCCGCTTCACAGGGGCGGGCGTCGCCCGCGAATGGCACCCGCCAGGGCGCTGATCAGGAACAGGGCGATCGCGACGAAGAAAATGATCTTGGCGATGCCGATCGCCGTGCCGGCGATGCCGCCGAAGCCGAGTACGGCGGCGATGATGGCGATGATCAGGAACGTCAGGGCCCAGTTCAACATGATCTGTCTCCTTTGATGGGGAAGGTGGGTGTGGTCGTCAGCGCCGGGCGGATTCGGCGATGCCGGCCAGGGTCGACAGGACGATCGCGGCCAGGGGATGCTCGGCCGCGAGGCTGACCAGTTCGTCCATCTGGGACGACGCGGGGGACGCTGGTTTGGCGGCGCGTTTCCGCTGGCCCCAGGGCACCATCAGCAGGCCCGCGAGAGCGATAGCGATGGCCCCGACCACCAGGGCCGCCAGCGCCGGCTCCAGTGACGGGATCAGTGCCAGGAACAGGCCCCAGCCGGCAAAACCGATCCCGGTCGCCAGCAGGAGGGCCGCGGCGAAGCCGAGGGCCAGCCGGGGCACCATGGGCTTAGCGCCGGCGCAGAAAGGTGGCGCCGATCAGCGCCCCGATGCCGACGGCGATGCCGCAGGCGAGGGCGGGCCGTTCCTGCACGGCGCGGGCGAACTGGTCCGCCCCGGCCTTCACGGCACGCCCGGCCTGATCGCTGACGTTGCGAACTTCCTCGGCGGCGGCGGCGGTGCCATCGCGACCGGTCTGGCGCAGGGTGTGGGTCAATTCGGCGAGGTTATCGCGCAGGCTGTCGAGATCGGCGCGCAGCGCGGTCATTTCGGAAGTGGCGCCGTTGCCGGAAGATTGATGGGGCATGGGTTCATCCTTTCTCGTGTTGGGGGGGGGCGGGCGGAAATGCCCGGTCTCGGAAAGGGCCCGGGCGGATACGCCGCGTCGGGTGCTGTCCGCCATCGTGGTGGCAGGGTGAAATTTTCAGGGTCGGGTGAGGACCCGTGAAATGCGTCTCGATCCGGTCCCTTTATAGTAACACGGGAAGCGGCAATATTGTTCCCGGTTTGGTTCGGCTGTTACCTACGGGTCCATCCCCTCCTTCAGATCGGCGCGGCCCCCAGTTCGGCGCACCAATGGGCGAGGCGGTCCTTCAGGATCCGGTCGCGCACATAGGAAACCTCTTCCTGTTCAACGGATTCGATGATTTCGAACGTGAAATTCTCGGGTCCGTGGCTATTCCACGCCGCCTGCAGCGCCCGGTGCGGCGTGTTGCCCTGACGCAGGGTGAACCACAGGCGGTTCTTTATGCGATCGAGGTCCAGCGCCCGGCCGAACCATCGCTGCCCGGTCGCCTGGCAGCGCAGGCCGTAGATACCGGAACGCGCTTTGCGCTCCTTGCAGGCGGCGATCGCCGCCCGTCGTTCTTCCATCTTCATGTCCATCCGGCTCCATCGCAAAGGGCCTTGCAAAATATGACCCGGGTAATATTGTGGCAAGGTATTTTATCCGGGTATAAAAATGAGCATGGTGGAAAGAACCGTGGCCATGATGACGGCCTTTGACGGAGCGCGCCTGTTGGCCAGGGGGGCGCCGCCGGATATCGCGGTCAAGCTGCGGGATGCGGTCGAGGCAGGGGCGAAGGGGCCGCTGCTGGTGTTCGACGACGTGACGGGCAAGGTTGTCGATATCGATCTTCGGGGCGACGCCGACGAAGTCAGGGCGCGATATTCGGTCGCCATCGAGGCGGGCGGGCCGGGCGAGCCCGAAAGATCGCGCGGGCGTCCGCGCCTTGGGGTCATCGCGCGGGAAGTGACGCTGCTGCCCCGGCATTGGGAATGGCTGGCGACGCAATCGGGGGGCGCCTCGGCGGTTCTGCGCCGATTGATCGACGAGGCACGCCGCAAGGAGGGCGATGAAGGCCGGATGCGATCCGCGCGGGAAGCCGCATGGCGTTTCATGATGGCGATCGCCGGGGATTTGCCCGGCTTCGAGGAGGCCTCGCGCGCGCTTTTCGCCGGCGACCAGAGCCGTTTCCGGGCGGAAGCGGCCGCCTGGCCACCGGATATCCGCGCTCACGCCATGTGCCTGGCCTGGGGGGATGACTGATCGCCTTCGCCGATGCGTTGCGCGAGGGGCTTTCATTTCATCGATTTTTGAGCTGATTCCGGCGCTAAATTGCCCTGAACATCGAGATAAGTCCTGCCAATGGGTGGTTTTTCTCGCCAGTGGAGTCAGCGCTGGTGTATCTCTATGGCTATTATGATTCGTCTGTCGCAGGGGGCAGTTGGTATGTCGTCGACCCGCATAGCCTACTTGGCTTTGACTGTGGCGCTCGGCTTGCAGGCTTGTTCTTTTTCTTCCAAGCCTGAGAGTGCCGTTACCGATGCTAAGCCGGCGGAGCCGGCGCCGGTCGCCGTCGCGGCCGTGCCGGAGAACATTGGCCCGATCGTGCCCGGTGGCCCGCCGATGCCCAGCCGCAAGC
>NZ_JBAQRT010000238.1:0-3316 GCF_049306435.1 Zavarzinia sp. | reverse complement strand
ATCCGCCCTCGCTGATCGCCGACGCTTCGGCGATCCGGCGCCATTTCGGCTGGGCGCCACGCCATTCCGACGTCGACACGATTGTTCGCACCGCCTTCGCCTGGCACGCCGCCGAGGCGAAGGCCGATGCCGTTTCCTGAATATCCTGCATCGGGGATGTCATGCAGAAGGTGATCTTGTTCAAGACCAGGCGGTTCGGCGACAGCCGGGGCTGGTTCGCAGAGACCTACAATCTCGCCCGCTTCGCCGAGGCCGGCGTCACGGAGGCCTTCGTCCAGGACAATCATTCCTGTTCAAGGCCCGTGGGTACCCTGCGCGGCATCCACTTCCAGACCCCGCCCCATGCCCAGGCCAAGCTGGTTCGCTGCATCCGGGGCCGCATCCTCGATGTCGCGGTCGATCTGCGGCGCGGCTCGCCGACCTATGGCCGCTGGGTCTCGGCCGAGCTGTCGGCGGAGAATGGCGACCAGTTGTTCGTTCCCGTCGGCTTCGGCCATGCCTTCCTGACCCTCGAGCCCGATACCGAGGTCGTCTACAAGGTCACCAGTCTTTATGCCCCGAGCCATGACGGCGGCATTCGCTGGAGCGATCCCGACATCGCCGTCGACTGGCCGCTGCCGGCCACCGGCCCCGCCCTGTCCGACAAGGACGCGGTCCTGCCCCTGCTGAAGAACTTCGACAGTCCATTCGATTACGACGGCACGCCCCTGACGCTGGAGACGGCATGAAAATTCTCGTGACCGGCGGCGCCGGCTTCATCGGCTCGGCGCTTGTCCGCCATATCGTCGCCAACCGCCCGGACGACGAGGTGCTGAATCTCGACAAGCTGACCTATGCGGGAACGCTCACCTCGCTGCGGGCGGTGGAGCACAGCCCGCGCCATCGCTTCGTCCGGGGCGATATCACCGATCGCGCCCTGGTCGGCGCGCTGCTGGCCGAGTTCCGGCCCGACCGGATCGTCCACCTCGCCGCCGAAAGCCATGTCGATCGATCGATCGAGGGGCCGGCGGCCTTCATCGAGACCAATGTCGTCGGCACCTTCACCCTGCTGGACGCCGCGTTGGCCTATTGGCGCGGCCTGGGGCCCGAGGCGCGGGCGGGCTTCCGCTTCCATCACGTCTCGACCGACGAGGTTTTCGGCTCCCTCGGCGCCGAGGGCTATTTCACCGAAGACACGCCCTATGCCCCGCGCTCGCCCTATTCGGCCTCGAAGGCGGCGTCGGATCATCTGGTCATGGCCTGGCACCATACCCATGGCCTGCCGGTGGTCCTGACCAATTGCTCGAACAATTACGGCCCCTATCAGTTTCCCGAGAAGCTGATCCCGCTGATGGTCATCAAGGGTCTCGCGGGGGAGCCGCTGCCGGTCTATGGCAAGGGCGACAATGTGCGCGACTGGCTTTTCGTCGACGATCACGTGCGGGCGCTCTGCGCCGTCTTCGATCGCGGCCGGGTGGGCGAGACCTATAATGTCGGTGGCAACGCCGAACGCACCAATCTCGAGGTGGTGAACACGATCTGCGCCCTGCTCGACGAACTGCGCCCCCGGCCGGACGGGCAGCCCCATGCCCGGCAGATCAGCTTCGTCACCGACCGGCCCGGCCATGACCACCGCTATGCCATCGATGCCGGCAAGATCCGCCGGGAGCTGGGCTGGGCGCCGCTGGAAACCTTCGAAAGCGGCATGGCCGCCACCATTCGCTGGTATCTCGGCAACGAAGCCTGGTGGCGGGACATCCTGGCCGGGCGCTATGACGGTGGCCGCCTGGGCCTGACGGGGGCGGTGTGATGGACATCCTCGTCACCGGCGGCAGCGGCCAGGTCGGGCTTGCCCTGCGCCGTCTCGCGGTGCCGGACGGGGTTCGTCTTCACGCGCCGGGCCGGGCCGAGCTCGATCTGGCGGATCCCGCCTCGTTCGGCAGCGCGATCGCGGACGGGCGTTTCGCCGCCGTGATCAACGCGGCGGCCTATACCGCCGTCGACAAGGCCGAAAGCGACGTGGCCGCCGCCTTTACCGTCAACGCGACCGCCGCCGCCGTCCTCGCCGACGCGACGCGGCGGGCGGGCATACCCCTTGTCCAGGTCTCCACCGACTATGTCTTCGACGGCACCAGGGCGGGTGCCTACGACGAGGCCGATCCGGTCTGCCCGGTCAACGTCTACGGCGCCAGCAAGGAAGCGGGGGAACAGGCGGTCCGGGTCATCAATCCCCGCCATGCCATCGTGCGCACCGCCTGGGTGGTCAGTCCCGATGGCGCGAATTTCGTCAAGACCATGCTGCGCCTCGGCGCCGAGCGGCCGGAACTCGGCATTGTCGCCGATCAGCGCGGCTCGCCCACCTCGGCCGCCGATCTGGCCGCCGTGCTGCTGGGTATCGCCCTTCGCCTGGTCAACGACCCCGCCGCCCCGACCGGAACCTTCCATGCCGTCAATGCCGGGGAAGCGACCTGGCACGATCTGGCCCGCCGCGTCTTCGAGACCGCCGCCCGCCTCGGCCGGCCTGGCCCCGTGGTCCGGGCCATCGGCACCAGCGACTACCCGACCCCGGCGCGGCGCCCCGCCCACTCGGTCCTCTCCACCGCGCGTCTGAGCCGGGACTATGGCATCCGGATGCGGCCCTGGGGCGAAGCCATCGATGACATCGTGCGGGAACTGGTCGAACGAGAATGTGAATTAATGCAAAGAAAAGGAAATAAAACTTCCGCAAATCTTTCAAAGCGGAGGATGGAATGACCGAGCCTATAAGCGAAGGAGGATACTTCCTATTTGGAGAGTTTGATTTTGATGCGAAGGGCAGGCTCTCTGGACATATCTATGGTCACCGTTTGACTGAAACGGCTTCCGTGCTGTCCCGTCTGGGCGAGCAGGTGCGGAATGGGTCCCTGCCCCATTTCACCATCCCCTATCGCACCGACGACCTGATCGAGCAGGCGCAGGTCGCGCGCGAGATCGTCTCGACGGCGGAACAGGTCGTCCTGCTCGGCACCGGCGGCTCGTCCCTCGGCCCGCAGGCGATCGCCCAGCTGGTCCAGACCCCGTTCAGCGGCGCCCCCGGCCGGCCGCGTCTCGGTTTTCTCGACAATCTCGATCCGGCCGGCCTCGCGGCGGCGATGAACGCCAGCGATCTGCCCAACATGCATTTCCTGGTCGCGTCCAAGTCCGGTACCACGGCCGAGACCATCGCCCAGTTGCTGGTGGTGATCGACGCGCTCGAGGATGCCGGCTATCGCCGCGATGCCATCGGCCGCCACTTCACCGTCGTGACCGAGCCCAAGGACAGCCTGCTGCGCCAGATCGGCAAGCATTTCGGCGCCCG
>NZ_JBAQRT010000237.1:0-6919 GCF_049306435.1 Zavarzinia sp. | reverse complement strand
GGGTGGTGCCGGTCGCGGCGGCGAAGGCCCGGCCGAACTGGCGCGGGCTGAGCCCCGCCACCTCGGCGAGGCGGGGCACCGAAAGGTCCGCCGCCAGATGCTCGCGGGCGAACCCGAGGGCGCGGCGGATGCGGTCCGAAGCCGGATCGAGATCGAGCAGCGACGAGAACTGATCCTGCCCGCCCGGCCGCCGGTAATAGACCACCAGCATCCGCGCGACCTGACGCGCCATGTCCACCCCGAGATCGGCTTCGATCAGCGACAGGGCGAGGTCGATCCCCGCCGACATGCCGGCCGAGGTCCAGATATCGCCGTCGCGGATGAAGATGCGATCACCCTCCACCCGAAGGGCGGGAAAGCGCGCCTGCAGCTCCGGTGCCAGCAGCCAATGGGTGGTGACGGCCCTGCCGTCGAGCAGCCCGGCCGCCGCCAGCAGGAAGGCGCCGGTGCAGACGCTGGCCCGGCGCCCCGCCCGGCCGGCCAGCGCGGTGATCGCGCTTACCACCTCGCCCACCCGGGGGATATCGAGCGGCGCCAGGGTTCCCGGCACGATCAGCGTATCGAGCGGCCCGTCCGGCAGGGCTTCGGTCATCACCTCGACGCCCGAGGAGCTGCGGACCGGCCCGCCGCCCAGCGACGCGACCACCAGCCGGTATTCCCCGCCCGAGAGGATGCGCGCGGTATTGAAGGCTTCCAGCGGCCCGGCCAGATCGAACAGCACGAAATCGGGATAGACCAGGAAGCAGAGCGTGCGCGGCATGACCGAAATCCCGGGATCAATGTCGTTTGAGACATTGACACCCGACCCTATCCTGCGGTCAACACCCGGAGGAGAGAAACACCCATGACCATCGCCGCGACACATAAACACCACCACGGGGTCTTCGCGCCGTCGATGGTCGGCATCGGCCTCAGCCTCGCCACCCTGCCGCTGCATCTGCTGATCGCCCATGAACAATCCGTCGAGCTGGCGGCGGTGATGGTGGCGATGATCGGCGCGATCTATGTCGGCTTCGCCATCCAGGCGGGGTCGGTGCGGCAGATCGCGGTCGAATCCGTGGTCGCCACCCTGTTCATGGTGGCGGCGCTGGCCGGCCTGTGGCTGTCACCCTGGGTGATACCGGCGGCCTATGTCCTGCACGGGCTGTGGGACTGGCTGCACCATGACCGCGATCATTCCGCCGATCTGGTCGCGCCCCGGGGCTGGTATCCGCCCTTCTGCGCCGCCTACGACTGGGTCTTCGCCTTCGGCCTCGCCGCCCTCTGGCTGGCCTGATCGCCCTTGCGCTCGATGTCCCGCACTTCTAGTTTGCGGCGCATCGAGCGAGGTTGTGATGACGCTTTCCCCCAAGTCCCTGGACCAGGATATGATCGAAACCCTGACCGCTTTCGCCGGCCGCCTGGCCGATGCGTCGCGCGCGGTGATCCTGCCCTATTTCCGCACCGTGATGCCGGTGGACGACAAGGCCGACCTGTGGGGCGGGGCCAAGGGCTATGATCCGGTGACCGAGGCCGATCGCGGCGCCGAGGCGGCCATTCGCGCCCTGATCGAGGCGGATTACCCGGACCACGGCATCCTCGGCGAGGAATATGGGAAAAAGCAGGGCGCGAGCCCGCTGACCTGGGTGCTGGACCCGATCGACGGCACCCGCGCCTTCATCACCGGCCTGCCCACCTGGGGCACGCTGATCGCCCTCAACGACGGGCGGCAGCCGGTCATCGGCGTGATGGACCAGCCCTTCACCGGCGAGCGTTATGTCGGCACGGAAGCCGGTGCCTTTCTCGGGCAGCGGAAACTGTCGGTGCGGGCCTGCCCCGGCATCGCCCATGCCCGGCTGATGACGACCAGCCCGCATCTGTTCCGAACAGTTGAGAGCCTCGCCGCCTTCACCCGCGTCGCCGACAAGGCCCAGATGGTGCGTTACGGCGGCGATTGCTATGCCTATGCCATGGTCGCCAGCGGCCATGTCGACGCCGTGATCGAAACCAATCTGGAGCCCTACGACATCCAGGCCCTGATCCCCATCGTGCGCGGCGCCGGCGGCCAGGTCACCAGCTGGACCGGCGGCGACGCGCAAGATGGCGGCAGCGTGGTCGCCACCGGCGACAGGCGCCTGCACGAGGAAATCCTCGCCCTGCTGAACGGATAATCAGGAGAGGATGCTCCCGCGCACCCTCTCCGGACATCGACGCCTTATTGCGTAACCGGAGTCGAGGCGGTCTGCGCCTTCAAGCGCATTTCAAGGACGTTCAATTTCGCCTGATTCACCGCATCGAGGACGAAGTTCTTGAGTGCGACCTGACCCGCCGCGGCGATAGCCTCGGCGGCATCGCTGCAGCTGGCGAACATGCTGTCCTCCGAGCCGCCGGTGGCGATTCCCTTGGCGGTCCCTTGGCTTGTCAGGCCGCTCGGCCCAACGACGGCCACGGTTCCATCAATTCCGAGCGACGCTGAAAGGCTGGCGGTCCAGAAGCCCGCAACGGGATTGAAGCTGGCCGACAAGCCACCCTGATAGACGATGATTTGGGCATCGAAGCCCTGGGCCTTCAAGTCAGCCGGCTTCAGCGTATCCGTGATGAACTGGACACTGCCGAAGGACTGGCTGAAAGCGGACTGGGCGGCCGAGGAATAACCTCCCTCCAGGGCCATCGGAAAACTCCAGGCCGAACAGGTATAGCCGGCTGCCTTCACTTCGGTGTTCCAGCCACCGGTCTGAATCCAAACCGCGTATTTGCCCGGTGTCTTGCTGCTGGAACCGAGATCCGTCACCGCAATCGTCGGTGCCTGGACCGTCACATCCTTCGAACACGCCACCGTCATCAAGGCTAGCGCCAGAACCGACGCCAGACGCACAAATCTCATATGCCCCTCCTGCCCCATAAATTGGTCACTTTGGATCGACGACCTTGAGCCCCTGCGGCCGCACGACTTCGCTCGGCAGATCCGTCGCCGACAATACCCGCTGATATCCACCGCTGTTCTGGACGATGATTCGCGTCCCCGGCGGAAGCTTGGGCTCGCCATCGGCGATCTCCTGCACGACCGTCATCGCCACACCGGACTCGAGAACGATGGTGTATTCCAACCCCTTCCGATCAGTTGCCGCCTGTTCTATGACCGCGCCGATAGCCGCACCCACGACAGCCGCGCCCAAGCCGCCCAGCGCCGGCCCGGCGAATCCCTGCCCGACCTGCGATCCTCCGATCGCGCCCGCCGCACCGCCGACCACCGCCGCGCCGCCCGTGTTCTTCCCCGAAATTTCGATCTCACGCACAGAAAGTACGGAACCGAAGGAAACGGCGACACTCTTGCCCACTTCGTCGTGACGATAGACATCCTGCGATGGCCGCTGCGCACATGCCGTCAGGGCGAGCAGCCCCATGAGCGAAAGAGAGAAATGCCTCATGTTAGACACCTTGGTACATTCCCGTTTAGGTGCAACTCAAAAGAAAATACAATCGAGCGAGGCCCGAAAGAAAACACCCACGCTCCATATGGACAAATGGAAGCATTGCCGACAGCCACTCAACGTGAACAAGAGCCTGCATCAACCCGCATACGCGGTCCAGAGGGCTAAATGTCGCTTACATGGCATGTGGCGGCCAGGACACACCCGGATGGGGAACTTCGTCCGTCAGGCCGACATGCGGTAGGTCTCGACATCGACCTCGTCGATCTGTTCCGGCGCGAGGAAGCGATCGGCGTAATCGCGGTAGATGCCGGACGACAGGAACAGCTCGAAAACATCCGGGTCGATATGCCGGCCATCGCGCATTTCGGCCATGATCGACAGGGCGGCCGACAGGGTCTTGGCCCGCTTGTAGGGGCGGTCGCCCGCCGTCAGCGCCTCGAAGATATCGGCGACCGCCATCATGCGGGCGGGCCAGCTCATGTCGTCGCGCGTCAGGCGCTTGGGATAGCCGCCACCGTCCATCTTCTCGTGATGGCCGCCCGCGATCTCGGGCACGTTGCGCAGGCTCGGCGGGAAGGGCAATTCGCTCAGCATCCTGATCGTCACGATGATGTGCTCGTTGATCTTGAAGCGCTCCTCCGGGGTCAGGGTGCCCCGGCTGATCGACAGATTGTAGATCTCGCCCCTGTTGTAGAGATGTTCGGGCACATCGACCTTGAAACCCCAGGGATTGCCGGGGGGCAGTCGCTCCCCCGGGCGGCGTTCGATGATGTGATCGGCCCGGTCGGCCAGGACGGATTCTTCCGCCGGCAGGGGCGGCTCCGGCACCCGCGCCTTGCGATCGCGCTCTTCCCATGACAGGCCGATGCGGTCGCTCAGGGTGCGGTGCCAGCGCCGGGTCGCCGAGATCCGGTGCAGCCGGGCGACATGTCCCGAATCCATGAATTCGCTGCCGACATTGCAGGCGGCGACGAAGGCGAAATCGGCATCGATCGCGGCCCAGTCGGCGGCGAGGCTGGCGAGGCGGGCATCCCGTGGCGCCCCTTCGGCGATCGCCTGCCAGCAGGCGACCTCGGCTTCCCGTTTCACCACTTCGAAGCGGGTGCGGATTTCATGCAGGCGGTCGCTGATGGTCTCCAGCTTGGTCGCCTTGTCGATGACATATTCCGGCGAGGTGATCTTGCCGCAGTCGTGCAGCCAGCTGGCCACGCGCAATTCCTCCCACTGCGCCTCGGTCAGGTCGAAGTCGCGGAAGACCCCGGAACGGGCGTTCACGGCGGCCCCCGCCAGCATTTCCATCAGCGCCGGCACGCGCTGGCAATGGGTGCCCGTGTAGGGGCTCTTGGTATCGATCGAGCCGGCGAGCATGGTGATGACGCCGTTGAACAGGCGCCTTTGCGCGATGATCAGGCGCCTCGTCTCGATGCTGACGGCGGCCGTGCCCGACACCGCCTCGACGACGGCGACGACCTCGGCCGGAATATGCGGCTGATCCTCGCCCGCCGTTTCGATGAGCAGCATCAGCGCGCCGACCGTCTCGCCTTCGCGATTGCGCAAGGGAATGGCGAAGGCGGTGAGCGGCGCCGCATAGTCGAGGCCGGGATAGAAAGCCTGAACCTGTTCCGGGGTCAGCTGGCGGATCTGGCGCCGGCCGCCCAGGGTGCGGATGACGGGATGGTCGGCGGCATCGACATCCTCGGGGTGGAGCACGGGGATGCTGCCCTCGTGATCCTTGCCGGCCCAGCGGGCGCCGGACGGCACCATGCTGCCGTCGGCCTCGGCCAGATAGATGACCCCGCCGCGCGCCGAGGCGAGGCGGCTGGTCTCGTCGATGACGAGGGTGAGCAGGCGGTCGAAATCGCCCTCGCTGGTCAGGGTCGCGGTGATGCCCAGCAGCTGGCGGATGGTCGCCGTCATGCCGTCCATGGCATGGGCCAGTTCGTCGATCTCGATCAGCGGCGTCGCGATCTTGGTCTTCGTATCGAAGCGCAGGGCGCGGATGCGGTTGGCCGCCCGGGTCAACGCCTCGACAGGCCGCGACGCCAGTCCCGACAGAGCCAGGGTGACCGGCACCGACAGCAGGAGAACGAGAAAGGCGATGATCAGCCCCTCGTTCCGCATCCGGTCCGATGTCACCAGCAATTCGGGCCGTGGCGCGGCGATCCCGGCGAACAGGGGGTTGCTGCTGGTGCCGAGATTGCGCAGCAGGATCATCCAGGAGGTCTCGCCGATTTCGGCGTAGCTGGCCTTGCCGTCGCCATTGTTCCGGTTGGCGGCGGCCAGGATCGCCTGTCGCAATTCCCCGGCCACCATGGGCAGCATCACCTCGGATCCATCGGGACTGACCACCGGCTTCGCACCGGCCGGATCGACGATCACCCGGCCGCCGCGATCGAAAATGAAGAGGTCGGCGCTTTTCGTCGGGCGCAGGGATGACAGGGCCAGCGACAGCGAATCCAGCGTGATGTCGATCCCCGCCACCGCGCGTCCGTCCGGCGTCCGGCGGGCGACGCTGGTGCCGATTTCCCGGGTCGTGAAGAAGATGTAGGGATCGACCGCGACCGTCTGCGCCGAAGCGAGGGCCTGAGCATACCACGGGCGCGTGCGCGGATCGAAACGGTAGTCCGGGGCCGGCATCCGGCCGAGCAGGCGTAGCGCCGCGTCGTAGAAGCGATAGCTGCCGCGCGGCCCCTCCTGTTCGATGTCGATCGACTGGACCAGATAGGCGGTCTCGGCCGGGGCGTCACGGGTCGCGGCCAGATCGCGCCGGTAGCGGCGGACCAGCAGGAAGCTGCCATTGTCGAAACCGACATAGGCCGCGGAAACACCGAAGGTACTGTTGACCGCCTGGACCATCAGCGGAAGGCTGCCCAGGCGATCGTCGAGATCCGTCCGGGTCGCCGCCGCGATCATTTCCGCCGCCTGCGCCGCCGCCTCGTAACGGGCATCGATGACCAGACTGATCTCGCCGCCAATATGCTCGAACAGAACCTCGGCGTCGGCCAGCAACATCTGGCGGGTCTGCCAATAACCAAGGCCAACATTGACGACGGCATAACCCGTCATCAATACGAGAAACAACGAAGCGATATAATATCGAAGTCTGGTCCGAGGAAACATTTGCCCGATCCCCTGCGCCTTTCGCAAGCGTACAGCAGGGCGGGTCTTTGACAATGACATCATCGGAAACAGGGAATTATTCCCCGGATCAGAATATTTCGATCGTCGAGCTCAACGAAACGGGGTGAAAATCGCCTGCGGCGTCTTTATTGCGGCGCGGCAATCCGGCTGGCCGTCAAAGACCGAGGGCCGCCTGGCACCACCTGTCGAAGCCCGCCCAGAACAGGGCCCGCAGATCATCGCGTTCCTTCAGGATCTCGTGGCGGGCGGCCTCGATCTCCAGCAGCACGGACCGGGGCAGTCTTGCCGCGACGGCCCGCTCGGCGGCCGGCACCACCACCCGGTCGCTGCCCGCGACGGCGACCAGCACCGGGATTTCCACCGCC
>NZ_JBAQRT010000236.1:0-41326 GCF_049306435.1 Zavarzinia sp. | reverse complement strand
GCGCCGCATGGACCCGTGGCCGGTCGAGATAAGCCTGCGCCACCGCGGGCGAGACATGGCGGGCGAGCAGCCGGGCGAACCAGCCCCGGCTGGGCCCGCCATCCAGCGGGGTGACGTCGGGCCGGGTCGAGAGCACGAGAATATGGCTGGCACCATCGGCCTCCGCGATATCGATCGGCAAAGGCGCGGTCAGGGCGCCGTCGACCAGCAGGCGGCCGTCCGGCCCCGGCACCGGCCGCCCGCCGACGAGGGGCAGCCGCGTCGTCGCCTTCAGGGCCGCCATCACCGCCGCGACATCGCGAAAATCCCGCAAGGGCACCGGCCGCCCGGTCTCGACATCGGTCGCCATCATGGTGAGCGGGATGGGCGCATCGAGAAAACGGGCGACGTCGAGCGGGCGCAGTTCGGTCAGCACATGATCGATCAGGTAATCGGTGTTCAGCACCGGCCGGCGGATCAGCGCCCGGCCCAGACGGATGAAGCGGGGGTTGTTGATATCCTCGTAGAAGATGCGCGTGCCCTGCACCGCCTGCCCCGCCAGCAGCCAGGCCCCGGCGCAGGCCCCGGCCGAGGTGCCGTAGACCGCGTCGAAGACATCGACAAAGCCCAGATGCTCGATCGCGGACACCATGCCACCGGCGATGACGCCGCGCATCCCGCCGCCCTCGATGACAAGGGCGAGACGATGGGGGTCACGCCGTGCGCCGGGACGGGAGGCATCACGCCGCCGCTCGGCGATCAGCGCCGCCACCGCATCCCGCGTGTCCCCCTGCCCGGTCATCGCCGCTCCCGCGTTTCATTGTGGCGAATGCTAGGGAGCCTGTTCCGGCGGGTCAACGCGAGGCGGGCGCAGGTCCGCCATGCGACAGCACGCGGCTCACCGCCGCCTGCCAGCCCTGCCAGCGCGCTGCCCGCTCGTCGGCGCTCATGCGCGGCTCGAAGCGCCGCTCCAGCCGCCAGGCGGCGGATATTTCCGCCGGCTCGGCGAAAAGCCCGCAGCCGAGGCCGGCGAGGAAGGCGGCGCCCAGCGCCGTGGTCTCGGTCACCTTCGGTCGCTCGACCGGAATGCCCAGCATGTCGGCGAGGAACTGCATGGCCCAGTCGTTCACCACCATGCCGCCATCGACCCGCAGCGAGACGGGACGCGGCCGGCCTTCGGCGGCGAGGTCGTTGCCGATCGCCTCCATCAGGTCGCGGGTCTGGAAGGCGACGGATTCGAGGGTCGCCCGCACGATCTCGGCGATGCCGGTATCGCGGGTCAGGCCCAGGATCGCGCCCCGCGCCTCCGGATCCCAATGGGGCGCGCCGAGGCCGGTGAAGGCCGGCACCATGTGGACCTGCGCCTGCGGCCGGGCGGCCCTTGCCAGGGCCTCGGTCTCGGCCGCGCCCTTGAACAGATGCAGCCCGTCGCGCAGCCATTGCACCGCCGCCCCGGCGACGAAGATCGAGCCTTCGAGGGCATAGGTCCGGTGCCCGCCCAGATCAAGCGCGACGGTCGACAACAGCCGGTGGCGCGAGGCGATGGCGGCATCCCCGGTGTTCACCAGAACGAAGCAGCCGGTGCCATAGGTCGCCTTGATCGTACCCGGCGCGAGGCAGGCCTGACCGACCCCGGCCGCCTGCTGGTCGCCGGCGACGCCGCGAATGGGAATGGCCGCGCCGAACAGGTCGGGCAGCGTCGCCCCGAAATCCCCGGCGGAGGATCGGACTTCCGGCAACAGGCTGGCCGGCACGTCGAGGAGGGCCAGCAAATCCTCGTCCCAGACACCGCGATGGATATCGAACAGCAGGGTGCGGGCGGCATTGGTCGCATCGGTCGCATGGACCGCGCCGCCCGTAAGCCGCCACAGAAGGAAACTGTCGACCGTGCCGAAGGCCAGTTCGCCCTGGACCGCCAGCAGCCGCGCCTCGGGCACATGCTGCAGCACCCAGGCGAGCTTGGTGCCCGAGAAATAGGGATCGATGACAAGGCCGGTGCGGGCGGCGACCAGCGCCTCCGCCCCCTCGGCGCGGAGGCGAGCGCAGGTCTCGGCGGTGCGGCGGTCCTGCCAGACGATGGCGTGATGCAGCAGGCGGCCGGTCCTGCGTTCCCAGACGAGGGTCGTCTCGCGCTGGTTGGTGATGCCGATGGCGGCGATGTCGCGGGCGGCGAGGCTGGCCCTGGCCAGGACCTCGCGCACCGTGTCGAGCACGGCCTGCCAGATCTCCTCGCCGTCATGCTCGACCCAGCCCTCGGCGGGATAGATCTGGCGCAGGTCGCGGCGCGCCTCCATGACGGGCGTGCCGTCCGCGCCGAACAGGATCGCCCGTGTCGATGTCGTACCCTGATCGATCGCCAGCAGGTGCCGCGCCATCGTTTCCCCCTCGTGTCATGGGCCGGGATGGTTCCGGCAATGGCCCGAAAGGTCAAGCCGGCCAGCCATGGCGGCGCCGTGATTTCCATGCCATATAGGGGTGATGGATGGAAACCTGCCCCGTCTCGACCGACCCGCCACGGCACCGCTGATCGACCCTTTCCTGCGGCCGATCACTTACTTACGCGTCTCGGTCACCGACCGCTGCGATTTCCGCTGCCAATATTGCATGGCGGAAGCCATGACCTTCCTGCCCAAGGCGGAAATCCTCAGCCTCGAGGAACTCGACCGCCTGTGCTCCGCCTTCGTCGCCCTCGGCCTGAAGCGCCTCCGCCTCACGGGGGGGGAGCCTCTGGTGCGCCGGGGCCTGATGGATCTGCTGCGCAGCCTGTCGCGCCACCTGCGCAGCGGCGCGCTCGATGAAATCACCATGACCACCAACGGCAGCCAGCTCGCCCGTTTCGCCGGCGAAATGGCGGATGCCGGCATCCGCCGGGTGAATGTCAGTCTCGACACGCTCGATCCCGAGGATTTCCGCCGGATCACCCGGCGGGGCGAGCTTGGCCCGGTGATCGACGGTATTCGCGCGGCGCGGGATGCCGGTATTTCGGTGAAGCTGAACGCCGTCGCCCTCAAGGGCATCAACGAGGAGCAGATCCTGCCGCTCGTCGCCTTCGCCCATGGGCAGGGCATGGATATCACCTTCATCGAAACCATGCCCATGGGCGATATCGACGGCGACCGCACCGATCATTACCTGCCGCTGTCGGCGGTGCGCGAGCGCATCGCCACGCGCTATCAGATGACGCCGAGCGGTTATCGCACCGGCGGCCCCGCGCGCTATTCGACGGTCGCCGAAACCGGCCGCCGCATCGGCTTCATCACGCCGATGTCCCATAATTTCTGCGAAAGCTGCAACCGGGTGCGGCTGACCTGCACCGGCACGCTCTACCTCTGCCTCGGGCAGGAGGATGCCGCCGATCTGCGCGCCGTGCTGCGCGGCGGCGCCACGGATGGCGGGTTGCGGGACGCGATCCGCGCGGCCATCGCCCGCAAGCCCAAGGGCCATGATTTCATCATCGACCGGCCGGGCGCCGCCCCGGCCCTTGCCCGCCACATGAACACCACCGGCGGCTGATCCGCCCGGAAGTCCGTATGCCATGGCCCGCGAACGCATCACCTTCATCGCCTCCGAATCCCCCGACGCCCAGGCCGCCCTGGCGCGATTGCGCAAGCGCTATGGCGAGGCGGGCGAGAATGCCGATGTGATCGTCGGGCTCGGCGGCGACGGGCTGATGCTGTCCTGCCTGCACCGGATCATGTCGGGCGATTACGCCGACAATCCCCTGCCCATCTACGGCATGAACCAGGGCACCCTCGGCTTCCTGATGAATCCTTACGCCGAGGACGATCTGCTGCTGCGCCTTTCGGTCGCCGAATCCTCGTCGCTGCACCCCTTGCGCATGAAAGCGCGGGGGCGCGACGGCAAGATCACCGATGCCCTCGCCATCAACGAAGTATCCCTGTTCCGCGAGACCCATCAGGCCGCCAAGCTGCGCATCTTCGTCGACGGGCGGATGCGGCTCGACTCCCTGACCTGCGACGGCATCCTGCTGGCGACACCGGCGGGCAGCACGGCCTATAATCTCTCGGCCCATGGCCCCATCCTGCCGCTGGATGCGGGGGTCCTGGCCCTCACCCCGATCAGCGCCTTCCGGCCCCGGCGCTGGCGCGGCGCGCTTCTCCAGCACGAGGCGGTGGTCCGGCTCGAAGTGCTGGACGCGGGCAAGCGGCCGGTCTCGGCCGTGGCCGACAACAGCGAAGTGCGCAATATCGTCGAAGTGGAAATCGCGGAAGACCGCGAGGTAACCCTGAAACTGCTGTTCGATCCGGGCGGCGCCCTGGGCGAGCGCATCCTGACGGAGCAGTTCGCGCCCTGATGGGGGCGCGGATGGCGCCCCGTCGCCCGATGGGGCGCGGATGGCGCCCCCTAAACCGGGGGCGCCGGTCGCGTCAGCCGACGATTTCGGTCTGGGCGAAGAAATAGGCGATTTCGATCGCCGCATTCTCGGCGCTGTCCGAGCCATGGACCGAATTGGCTTCGATCGACTCGGCGAATTCCTTGCGGATGGTGCCTTCGGCGGCATTGGCCGGGTTGGTGGCGCCCATGACGTCGCGGTTCTTCAGGACCGCGCCTTCGCCTTCCAGCACCTGGACGACGACCGGCCCGGCGATCATGGACTCGACCAGCGAGCCGAAGAAGGGACGCGCGGCGTGAACGGCGTAGAAGCCTTCGGCCTGGGCCTTGGTCAGCTGGATGCGCTTCTGCGCGACGATGCGAAGGCCGGCATCCTCGAACTTGGCGTTGACCTTGCCGGTCAGGTTGCGGCGGGTGGCATCCGGCTTGATGATCGAGAGAGTGCGTTCGACGGCCATGACAGGCTCCATTTCGACTATGACAGCAATAGGGTGGGCGCCTTTTAGCCGACGCCCGCCCGACTGGCAACTGCGGCGCTTTGTGGCCGCCCGGCCGACGTGCTATTAGCCGCCCCATGTTACGGATTGACGGTCTCACCTATCGCATCGCCGGGCGCACTATCCTCGACGGGGCCAGCGCCATGATCCCCGACGGCCACCGGGTCGGCCTCGTCGGCCACAATGGCGCCGGCAAGTCGACCTTGCTGCGCCTGATCCTCGGCCAGGCCCACCCGGACGACGGCACGATCCAGCTCGACCGCGGCGCGCGCCTCGGCACGGTCGCCCAGGAAGCGCCGGGCGGCGACGAAACGCCGACCGAGGTCGTTCTGGCGGGCGATCAGGAGCGCGCCCGCCTGATGGCGGAAGCGGAAACCGAAACCGACGGCCATCGCCTCGCCGAGATCCACGAGCGCCTCGCCGCCATCGGGGCCCATTCGGGTCCTGCCCGCGCCCAGCGCATCCTGGCCGGCCTCGGCTTCGATCCGGAAGCGCAAAGCCGGCCGATGCGCAGTTTCTCCGGCGGCTGGCGGATGCGGGTCGCCCTCGCCGCCGTGCTGTTTTCCGAACCGGACCTCCTGCTGCTCGACGAGCCGACCAATTATCTCGATCTCGAAGGGACGCTGTGGCTGGAGGACTTCCTCGCCCGCTATCCCCGGACGCTGATCATCGTCTCCCACGATCGCGATCTGCTGAACAAGGCGGTCGGCAGCATCCTGCATCTCGAACAGGGCAAGATGACGCTTTACACCGGCGGCTTCGACCGCTTCGTGAAGACGCGGGCCGAGCATATCGCCAATCTCGAAGCCCAGCGCGGCAAGCAGGACGCCGCCCGCAAGCACCTGCAGAGCTTCGTCGACCGCTTCCGCTACAAGGCGTCGAAGGCCAAGCAGGCGCAGGCCCGCATCAAGATGATCGAGAAGATGGAGCCGCTGCCCGAATTGCCGGGCGAGACCAGGGTGGAGTTCCGCTTCCCCTGCAAGGACGAGCTGGCACCGCCGGTCGTGACCATCGAGAATGCCGCCGTCGCCTATGAAGGCCGGCCGCCGGTGTTGCGGAACCTGAACCTGCGCATCGACCCGGACGACCGCATCGCCCTTCTCGGCTCCAACGGCAATGGCAAATCGACCCTGGCTAAACTGATCGCCGGCCGCCTGACCCCGGTCTCGGGCGAGATGCACCGGGCGCCCAAGCTGCGGCCCGGCTTTTTCGCCCAGCACCAGCAGGACGAATTCCGCCTGAACGAAACCCCGGTCCAGCACATGCAGGCCCTGCTGCCCAAGGCCAGCCCGACCGAAGTGCGCGGCCGGCTGGGCGCCTTCGGCTTCGGCGCGACCCTGGCGGATAACGCGGTCGGACGGTTGTCGGGCGGGGAGAAGGCCCGGCTGCTCTTCGCCATGATGGCGGTCGACGCGCCCAACATGATCATCCTCGACGAGCCGACCAACCACCTCGACATTCAGGCCCGCGAAGCCCTCGTCGAGGCGGTGAATGATTATGCCGGCGCGGTCATCCTGATCAGCCACGACCGCCATCTGATCGAAGCCTGCGCCGACCGGCTGTGGCTGGTCTCGGGCGGCACGGTGAAGACCTTCGATGGCGACATGGAGGATTACCGCCGCCTCGTCCTCGCCGGCGCCTTCGAGGATGGGCCGGTGAAATCGGGCGTGGATGGCAGCGCCAGCGACCGCAAGGAAGCCCGGCGCGAAGCGGCCCGGGCGCGCGAGGCCCGCGCCCCCCTGATGAAGAAGATCAAATCCGCCGAAGCGAAGATCGAGAAACTGACCGCCGAGCTCGCAGTGATCGAGGCCGACATGGCCGACCCGAAAACCTACAACAACGCCGGCCGCATGACCGATCTCGGCAAGAAGCGCGGCGAGATCCTGAGGGCGCAGGAAACGGTCGAGAACGACTGGCTGGCCCTGCAGGAAGAACTGGAAGCGATGGACGCCGCCGGCTGACCGGCGGCGTTCGGCCTTACGACTGGGCGACCGGCCGCACCGCCGCCCAGCCCACGACCCGCTCCACCACCGGGCGGCGACGGCTGGCCAGCCAGGCCTTGCGCCCGGCGGCGTGGATGGCGGCCATGGCGGCGAAGGGGATCGTCACTTCCGACGAGACGTAACCGGCCATTTCGGCGATCACCAGCACGGGAAACAGGAACAGCGCCGGGCGACATGCCCAGGCCAGAAACACCAACGCCCGATCGAAAGCCGCCTGCATCATCGCCGTTTTCCCCTTGCCGCATTTGTTCCGTATTCGTTCTCTCACGAAGCCGAGCGCCGCACAAGGGTATTCTTCACGTTTTGTTCTCATTCGGCGCCATCACGGCGCGTGACGAATGACCACCGCATACCAGCCGAGGCCGTCGTACTCCTGATAGCCGATGGTCCTGGCGAAGGCGACCAGATCGCCATTGCCGGCGACATAGAAACCCTTCTGCCGGCCGCCATGGTCGAGCGGGAAATGGCCAAGCAATCCGCCGTCATCCGAGGCCGCGATCACCCGCAGCGACTGATCGAGCAACAGAACCCGCGACTGGCGCCATTCCTCCTCGCTCAGGCTGGGCTCGTCCCTCACGATCACCCGGGCCTGATCCTGCCAGTCGAAGAAGACGCCGAGGACGCCCAGGGCCGCGCCATCGATCCGCCCCCCCGCCCGTACCGCCGTGGCATAGACCGCGACCATGCGGTTATCGTGCAAGGGATCGCGATAGATGTCGTCGACGACATAATCGTCGCCGCCGCGCGTGGCCAGCGCCCGCCGGACCCAGGACACGTCGCCCAGATGGGCCCCGTTCAGCCGCGGAAATCGACTGCCCGCCGAAGAGGCCAGCACCCGGCCCTGCCGGTCCGTCAGCACCAGATTCACATAAACGGAATAGAAGCGGTTGATCAGGCCGAGGCGGGCCGCGGCATGGTGGATGGCCTCCGGCGCCAGGCTCTCGAGAGCGCGGTAAAGAGCGTCATCCGTCGCCCACCACCGCACATCCGCCGTCCGCTCATAGAGATTGCGCACGATGAGCTGAACCAGGGTCTGCGCCATTTCAGCGAGGCGCTGACGTTCCTTGTCGTCGAACTGGCCCTGCAGGACCGTGGTCTGGGCCTGGATTTCCTGAATGACATGGGTGCGGAGTTCCTTGGAATTCTCCGCCGCCTGTTTCGCCAGAAGTTTCACCTCGCCAGCAACAACGCCAAAGCCCCGGCCGGCCTCGCCGGCCCGGGCAGCCTCGATCGTCGCGTTGAGGGCGAGCAGGTTGGTCTGGCCGGCGATCTTCTCGTTGATGGTGACGAAGCGCTCCACCATGGATTGAATCTTCTGGATGATGGAAGAAATACTCACGTCCGACATCGGTACACCTGCGCCTGTACTATGACTGACAAGACATTACCACCAATCTGGTGACACCGCCTCTAAGCGGTGTGGACGGATTGGAGCGGGATGAAGCCTGCGGCGGAAGCGACGGAGGACACGAAATTGCGCCTTCCGGCGATCACGACGGACATCTTGGCTGCGGACAAAGCGGACGGCGGCAACTCGTTGTGCGCACATTCCGTGTGCTACCCCTCAAGGGGATCTGGTGCATCGTGACCCGCCACGGGCAATTTCCTCCAGCTAAGATAGGAGCCCAGCCTCGATTGCTCCGAGCCTGAAATTTGGATCGCTGGATGGTGGAATTTTCCGGCTCTCGCTCACTCTCGGATCGTCGCGGCTCCGACGTTCCAGACGTTTTTGTGCCCGATACGCTCTATCGCAAGGTTGCAACGGACCGACGGAACAGCACCAAACTCGTCGTGAGAAACACCACGCCCATGACCAGGACCGTTACGAACTCTTTCCAGACGATGTCGAGGCCCGCGCCTCGATAGACGATCGCCTGCATGAAGCTCACATAGTGTCGTGACGGGAAAAACCACGTCACATACTGGACCCATTGCGGCTGGCTCTCGATGGGAGACATGCCACCTGACAGCATCATCATCGGCATCACGGCCATCATCATCAGAAGGGCGAATTGCGCCATGGTGCGCGCAAGCGTGCCGAGGAAGATGCCAATCGCCGCCGTGGCGAAGACATAGATGACGGTTCCGAGCAGCAGGAGACCACGCGAACCGGCAATCGGAACGTCGAGGAGACCTTGGACCACGAATAAAAGAGAACAGATGAAGCCGATAATGAGCACCAGTCCGTTCGACCACACCTTGGCGAGCGCAATCTCGAAGGCGGTCAGCGGCATCACCAGCAGGTGCTCAATCGTGCCGTGCTCTCGCTCGCGCAACAGCGCCGCGCCGGTCAAGATAATGATCAGCATCGACATTTGATCGGCCAAGCCGACGATCGCGCGGAACCAGGATTGCGTGCCGTTGGGATTGAAGGCACGGCGAATGACGAGGTTGGAGGAGAGGCCGGTGGTTTGCTGCGTTTCCTGTCGGTAACGCTTGACCTCGTTGGTCACCATGCTCTGGATATAACCCGCGCCCAAGGACGCCTGCTGGACCGCAGTGGCATCCACATTGACCTGGACTTCGACATCGCGTCCCTTGCGCACATCCGCTTCAAAGCGCGGCGGAATGACGATGACGAGGGTATAGAGACCTTCGTCCATCGCGCGATCGATATCGGCGGCGCCGATCGTCTTGACCCTCTGGAAGTACGGAGGATAGAAAAGCCCAGCAATCGAACGCGAGAGTCTGGAATGGTCCTCGTCAACGATCGCCACGGAAGCATTGTTGATTGTCTCGCCGGCCCCTGTCGATTGCGTATAGATGCTGATTCCGAAGGAATAGATGATGAAGAGTATCATCATCAGATCTTTCGAGAGGGTACGCAGCTCCTTGGTACCGAGCCAGAATATGTTCGAGAGACTCTGCATCTTATTTCTCCTGTTTGCGCAAGAGAAGCGATGAAAGCGCCAGGAAGACCGGCCAAAATAGGACCAGCGCCAGGAGATCGCTCACCATGTCGCTGAAACCAAGCCCCTTGGTGAAGGCGCCGACGCTCATATGCATGTAGTAGCTCGTGGGCCAGAGATACCCCATGAGGCGCGCGCCGCCCTCCAGCGTCGAGACGGGCTGCATCATGCCGGAAAACTGCATGGTCGGCAGCATCGACAGCACCGCTCCGGCAA
Organism: Zavarzinia sp.; assembly: GCF_049306435.1. Lineage (NCBI taxonomy): Bacteria > Pseudomonadati > Pseudomonadota > Alphaproteobacteria > Rhodospirillales > Zavarziniaceae > Zavarzinia > Zavarzinia sp. Next base: position 31,369 of record NZ_JBAQRT010000236.1, on the reverse strand, counting down.
AGACCGCCGCTACCTGGCTCGACGTGAAGGTCGAGATGAAAAGCCCGTAGCCGGTGGCCGCCGCCACATAGAGAAGCGCCCCCAGGGCCAGCGTGAGGCCATCGCCCTTGAGCGGGACCCCGAAGAGGAACAGCACGGTCGCAGTCATGATGAAGAAGTTGATCATACCGACGCCGATATAGGGCAGTTGCTTGCCGATCAGGAACTCCAGCCGCGTCGTGGGCGTGGCGTAAAAATTCGTGATCGTGCCGATCTCCTTTTCACGGGCGACACTGACGGCCATCAGAATGGCGAGAAACATCATGAGCAGCATCGCCGGCACGGCCGGCCCGATCGAGTAGATGCTTTCGGCCGTCGGGTTGTAGCGGTTGCGGACCAGGATGCTGGTGGTCGGGGCGGCGCTTGTCCGAGTGCTGGACTCCCGGCTTCTCTGTTCGGAAAAAAGATTGTGCGCCGACTGGACATAGCCCTCGATGGTGGCGGCGCGCGAGGTGTTGGCACCATCGATCCAGGCCGATACCTGCCAATCCGAGCCGCGCGTGACCAAGCGGCCGAAGCCCGGAGGAATCTCGATGGCCAGCGTGATCTCGTTCGACTTCAGACGCTGTTCCATTTCATCGAGGCTGCGGATCGGCATCTTTTCGGTGAAGGATCGCGAATTTGAGAAATTGGCAAGATAGGCCCGGCTCTCCGGCGTGTTGTCATGGTCGAACGCCGCGTAAGTGAGATTGGTCACGTCACTGGAAACGCCGAAGCCGAAGATCAACAGCATGATGAAGGAGCCGAGGAAGGCGAAGGCGAGCCGCACCGGATCGCGCATCAGCGACAGCGTCTCGCACTTGGTATAGGCGAAGATGCGCCGCAGCGGCATGAAGGTCGAGCGACCGGGCGGCGACGCCTCCGCATCCTGCAGGGTCTTCACTTGGGCATCTGCCGCTTTGGGTGCCGTCGAAGCGGCCTCGGCGTCCTCGATATAGGCGATGAACGCCTCTTCGAGATTAGCGCCTCCTTTGGATGCGATGACGTTCTGCGGCGTGTCGCAGACGAGGACGCGCCCCGCATGCATCAATGAGATGCGGTCGCAACGCATCGCCTCGCCCATGAAATGCGTGGAAACGAAAATCGTGACATTGCGGGTTCGCGACAGATCGCCCAGCAGGCGCCAGAATTCGTCGCGCGCCTGCGGATCGACACCCGAGGTGGGCTCGTCCAGAATCAGCAGCTCGGGGTCATGCACAATCGCCACGGCCAGCGAAAGACGTTGCCGCACCCCGAGCGGTAGAGAATTGGCTTCAGTGTCGGCATAATCGACAAGACCGACATCGACGAGCAGCTCGGCGATACGGTCCTCAATCTGGTCCTTGGCTAGGTGAAAAAGCCGAGCATGAAGAAGCAGGTTCTGCCGCACGGTGAGTTCGCCGTAGAGCGAGAATGATTGCGACATGAAGCCGACGCGTCGGCGTATCGACAGATCATTGGCATCGACGGGCTTCCCGCAAACCTCGGCCTCTCCCTCGCTCGGCGCCAGCAGCCCGGTCAGCATCTTCATGGTCGTGGTCTTGCCGCTGCCATTCGAGCCGAGGAAGCCGAAGATTTCTCCACGCTCGATGGCGAAATTGACGCGATCGACCGCGGTAAAATTACCGAAACGGCATGTCAAATCCTTCGCGACAATAACTGGCGCCTCCGTGCTCGGTGTGCGTGGCGGAATGACGAGACGCTGAGATGCCGTCTTTTGTCCCGGCTGCAGCGCGACAAAGACTGCTTCGAGGTCCTGTTCACCGGTCTTCGCGCGCAGTTCATCCGCCGTGCCGGAAGCAAGCACGCATGCGTGATCCATCGCGATCAGCCAATCGCAATGGCTCGCCTCATCCATATAAGCGGTGGAGATGACGACACTCATCGTCGGCCGCTCGCGCCGCAGGTCGCCGATCAGATTCCAGAACTGCCGGCGCGACAGCGGATCGACGCCGGTCGTCGGCTCGTCGAGAATGAGAAGATCGGGATCGTGAATGAGCGCGCAGCACAGACCAAGCTTTTGCTTCATGCCGCCGGACAGCTTTCCGGCAGGCCGATCGAGAAAAGGGAGCAGGCCGGTCGCGGCCGTCAGACGGTGCGTGCGTGCGTCGCGTTCCGACGCGGATAGACCAAAGAGAGTTCCGAAGAAGGCCAGGTTCTCGCGGACGCTGATTTCCTGATAGAGGTTCTTGCCTAATCCTTGCGGCATATAGGCAATACGCGTGCAGACGGAACGGCGATGCCGAGCATTCCCCATGCTGCCGCCGAGGACCGTGATTGATCCGACCTGCAGCTTTCGGGCTCCTGCGATCAGGCCAAGAAGCGTGGACTTGCCGGCACCATCCGGACCGATGATGCCCGCCATCCTGCCTCTCGGCAGTTCGAGCGACACATTGTCGAGCGCTCGGATCTTGCCATAGCTATGCGTAGTGCCGGAAATCTCGGCGATCGGTTGTGCGGAGGCCACCATCGTCAATCCCCGGCGTCGATGGGATCACCCTGGATGCGCTTCTGCAGGTTGTCCGGCCAATTGGGCGGGTTCGGATCGAGGCGCACATAGCCGACGCCACGGGTGCCCGTTTTCACCTGGTCGAGATGACGCTCGATAAGGCCCGGCGGCATGCGCAGCTTGACCCGGAACATCAGCTTGTCCCGTTCGCTGCGCGTTTCGACCTGCTTGGGCGTGAACTGAGCCTCCGGCGACACGAAGCTCACTTTGGCCGGAACGGCGAAATCGGCACCGTCGAACACTATTCGTGCTTGCGACCCGATTGTTATGCGCATGGCCTCCTCGGAGGGGAGATATATCTCCATATAGATCTCCGACAGATCGATGATCGTCAGGACCTTGCCGCCCGCCGAAAGGACTTCTCCGGGATTGGCAAGCCGATAAAGAACGCGGCCTTGCACCGGCGCCACAAGGATGGTGTCGGCGATCTGCGCATCGATCTGGTCAACGAGAGCTTGCGCGGCCTCGATCGAACGCTCGCGCGCGGTCACGTTCGTTTGCGCCGCTTCAAGAACGGCGCGCGCGGCGTCCCGTTCACTCTGCGCCTGATCACGGCTTTCCTGGCTGATTACTCCGGTTCCAACAAGCTTAAGGGCTCTGCGAAAATTGGCTTCCTTGAGGGTCAGTTCCGCCTGCCGCTGGACAACGGTCGCCTTTGCCTCGAGCATCGAGGCTTCCTCGGATGCCACGTCCGCGGCATATTTCGCACGTTGGGCCTGCAATTCCGTGGTGTCGATGCGGGCGAGCACTTGTCCGGCCGAGACGAGATCGCCTTCCCGAACCAGCACATCGCGGACTCGTCCAGTCAACTTCGCGGCGATATCGATCTGATCAGATTCGATGCGTCCGCTTCCGGACACAAGGCCCTCAGGCAACTTGCCCTGTTGACTTCGCTGCCAATACCAAGCGCCGCCGGCACCGGCTAGCAAAATTATTGCGATGGCGAAAAGGACCCTCACGGACATGCGCCGCCATGAAGGCTTTGCGTCTTTACTCGGGGTGATTGTCACGATCGAATCCTTGAATGTGGGACAGGGGCGCGACGTGCCGATTGGGCCGCGAACATGAATCTGCCGGGCCGCGCCAACGACATTAGGTCGCGCTCTTTCATCGGCTATTTCCTGTGAGAGGGCCCGAAGACTGGTGCCTTTGGTAGAACGATAACCATGAATCGCTGTACGACGTTGATCTTGCTCAATCGATTAACTTGAATCTGGCTTTAACCATGAAGTCACCGTTGGCTGCGGGATCGTCGGGGTTCCGTGATGCCTTTTGACGGTGCAAATTCTCCCGATGCAGCGACAGACCGTCGAGAACTGGCCGAATTCGTCGCTCTCGCCGCGGGCTTTATCCTGCTAAAACCCGTCCACACCGCCTAGCGCAATGGGCGAAGAATTGTCGCGGGGCAGCATGATTCGGGTGATCACGCCTTCTTCTCCCAGCGCCCTTCCGCGGACTGCTGCCAGTAGGTGACCGCATGGCCGGCCTGACGGAATTCGGTCCAGCGCCGTCGCGCGCTGGACAGCGCCGCCTCGTCCCGCCCATCGAACATGTCGAGGCAGCGATCGATACCCTGCAGCGCGAAATCGGCCGGCGCCGCGCCGTCGACCAAAACCAGAACCCGCGCGCCATTCGGCCGGTCCGCCGGATCGGCGGTCAGCCAGACCGGCTCCTCGGCGGCGAATTCGTCGGGCGCCCGGCCATGGGGCAGGAAGGACTGATCGTCATAGGTCCAGAGCGCCGTGTCGAGAAAGGGCAGACGCTCGGCATTGCCGGTGACGACGACGGCGCGCATACCGGCGTCGACCACCCGCGTGAGAAGACGCGGCAACGCCCATTCGAGCGGCTGCGCCTCGAGATGATAGAAGGAGACCTCCGCCATCGGGCGGATTACTTGCCTTCGTAGTGGTCGGCGACCAGACGGTCGAGCAGGCGGACGCCCCACCCCGCCGCGCCGCGCGGCACAGTCGGCTGGTCCTTCTTGGCCCAGGCCGTGCCGGCGATGTCGAGATGGGCCCAGGGCACGTCCTTGACGAAACGCTGCAGGAACTGGGCCGCGGTGATCGAGCCGCCGGAACGGTCCTGGCCGGTGTTCTGCATGTCGGCGATATCGCAGTTGATCAGCTTATCATAGGCATCGCCCATCGGCATCCGCCACACGCCTTCGCCCGTCGCCTTGCCGGCGGCGGCGAGGCGACTTGACAATTCGTCGTTGTTCGAGAACAGGCCGGCATATTCGTGGCCGAGCGCGATGATGATGGCGCCGGTCAGGGTGGCGAGATCGATCATGAACTTCGGCTTGAAGCGGTCCTGCGTGTACCACAGGGCATCGGACAGCACGAGGCGGCCTTCGGCATCGGTGTTGATCACCTCGATGGTCTGGCCCGACATCGAGGTGACGACATCGCCCGGGCGCTGCGCCGTGCCGGACGGCATGTTTTCGACGAGGCCGACGACACCGACGACATTCGCCTTGGCCTTGCGCCCGGCCAGCGCCTTCATCAGGCCGATCACCGTGCCGGCGCCGCCCATGTCCCATTTCATGTCTTCCATGCCACCGGCCGGCTTGATCGAAATGCCGCCGGTGTCGAAGGTCACGCCCTTGCCGATGAAGGCGACCGGGGCCTCCTTGGCCTTGCCGCCCTGCCAGCGCATGACGACGAGCTGGCTTTCCCGCTCGCTGCCCTGGCCAACGCCGAGGAGCGCGCCCATGCCGAGCTTCCACATCTGGGACTCGCCCAGAATCTCAACCTCGACACCCAGCTTTTCCAGGGACTTGGCCTGTTTCGCCAAGGATTCGGGATAAATGATATTGGCCGGTTCCGAGACCAGATCGCGGGTGAGGAACACGCCATCGGCGATCTTCTCGAGGATCTGGAACGCCTTCCGGGCGGCACCGTCCTTGTCGACCCCGATCACGAGTTTGGCGAGGGACGGCTTCTCGTCGGCCTTCCTGGTCGTGCGGTATTTGTCGAACCGATAGGAGCGCAGCAGGGCGCCATAGCCGGCATTGGCGGCGATTTCCGCAGTCGGCAGGGGCAGGCCGTCGATCTCGTCGACCATCAGCTGCACGGCGGTTTCGCCCGACAGGGCCAGCCGCGCCACGAGACCGCCGCCCAAAGCCTGCGCGGCCAGGGCGTCGAGCGCCTCCGGCTTGCCGATGCCGGCGACGATGATGCGATCGAGGTCGAGACCGGCCGGCGCCAGCACTTCGAGAATGTCGCCCCGCTTGCCCTTGAAACGGCTGGCGGCCAGCGCCCGGCCGATGGCGCCACCCGACATCTTGTCGAGGGTCTGGGCCGAGGGACCGAGCACCTTGTCGTCGAGGGCGAGCACGGCAACCGTGCCCGAAGACGGCAGCGCGGGCGCAGCAAAGGCGATCTTCATCGTGTACATCACTCCAGCAAGCATCTTGGCCGGGCATCCGGCCGGCGTGCCGCATCTTGGTACGCGCGCGGGCCGTTGGGAAGCCCGCTCGACAGCGGAGCATGGCCCGGTTATTGACAGCGCATGAACTTCGCCCCTGCCCCCGCCGCCGCCATCGAAGACCGCGCGGCCCTGCGCCTCGTGGTTTCGCTGGCGCTCGGCCTCGCGGTCTTGCGGCTTGTCGTCCTCTGGATCGGCGCCATGCCGCTCTACCTCGACGAGGCGCAATACTGGTTCTGGGGCCAGGACCTCGCCTTCGGCTATTTCTCGAAGCCGCCGCTGATCGGCTGGGCCATCGCCGGCACGACCGCGCTCTGCGGCGACTCGGCGGCCTGCGTCAAGGCGGCCTCGCCCATCGCCTATGGCATCGCGCCGATCTTCGTCTATCTCTTCGCCCGCAACCTGTTCGGGGTCCGCGTCGGCCTCCTGTCCGGGATCGCCTTCGCCACCCTGCCCGGCATCGCCTTCTCGGGCTTCATCATCTCGACCGATCCCCTGGTCCTGACCGCCTGGGTCGGCGCCCTCTGGGCCTTCGAGCGGGCGCTGGCGCTGCGCGGGGCGAAATGGTGGATGCTGACCGGGCTCTTTCTCGGCATCGGCATGTTGGCGAAATACGCCATGGCCTATTTCCTGGTGCCGGCGGCCATCCTGGTCGCCCTGCAACCGCGGGGCCGTCGCCCTGTCGGCGGCTTCCTGCTGGCGGTCGCCATCGGCCTCGTCGTGCTGTCGCCCAATCTGGTCTGGAACGCCCTCACGGGCTTCGAGACCTTCAAGCACACGGCGGCCAATGCCAGTGTCGGCCAGCATGTCGGCAATATTGCCGGCGTGATCGATTTCCTCGGCGATCAGGTCGCGATCCTCGGCCCCATTTTCGCGATCGCCCTGCTGGCCCTCTTGGTCCGGCCGCGCGGACTGTTCCGCGATCCGGGCATTCGCTTGCTGGCGTGGTTTTCCCTGCCCATTCTCGGGCTGCTGATCGCGCAGGCCTTCCTGTCGCGCGCTCACGGCAATTGGGCGGCGGTCGCCTTCCCCGCGCTCTGCGTGCTGATCGTCGCGGCGCTCGTCCGTCTCGATTATCCCCGGCTGCTGCGGGCGGCGCTGTGGTTTCATGCTGGCGCCTTCGCCGTGCTGGCGATCGCCCTCGCGGTCGGCCATGTGCCTTTCCTTGGCCTGACGCGGCAGACCGATCCTTTCCGCTGGATCAGGGGCTGGGACGTGCTGGCGAAAGAGGTGGAGGCGCTTCGCCTCGCCGATCCCGACCATCCGCTTGCCGTGATCACCACCGAGCGCGGCGCCACGGCCGAACTCATCTACCATCTGCGCGACAGTGGGGCCCTGATCCGCCGCTGGTCGCCCGAGGGCACACCGCCGGAAGATCATTTCGCCATGGTGCTGGATCTCGCCGACGCGAAGGGCTGTGATGCCGTGATCGTGTCGCGCCGGAACAGCCTGCCGCCCGACCTCGCCGCGGCCTTCACGGCGCTGGGGCCTCCGGCCGAGGTCACCATGCGGCCCTATGCCGATCCGAAGGGCACCTACTACCTCTTCGTCGGGCGCGGCTTCGGCGGCACGCCGGAAAGCGCGGGATCTTGCCGCTCTATCACCCGCACCGGGCGGAGGCTATAGTCGCGCGCCATGAGTCGCATGACTTCCTATATCAGGCGCCAGATCGCCGGCCCGATGATTTTCTTCACGCTGACGCTGACCGGCGTGATGCTGGTCGGCCAGTCGCTGCGCACCGTCGACCTGATCGTGAACAAGGGCCTGTCGCTGCAGACCCTGCTGGAATTGACCGCCCTGCTGATCCCCGGCGCGCTGTCGATGATCCTGCCCTTGTCGCTGTTCTGCGCCGTGATGTTCGCCTTCTACCGCCTGTGGCAGGACAGCGAGTTGATCGTGATGGCGGCGTCCGGCATCTCGGTCTGGCGCCTGATCCGGCCGGCGGTCGAGCTCGCGCTGGTGGTCACCGCCATATCCCTCGCGCTCAATGTCTATGTGACGCCGCTCGGCCTGCGCTCCTTCCGCAACGAAATCACGGAAATCCGGGGCGATCTGGCCGCCGTCTTCCTGCAGGACGGTGAATTCACCGAGCCGGTCAACGGGTTGACCGTCTATGTCCGCGAGCGCCTGTCGACCGGTGAACTTCGCGGCATTCTCGTCTATGACGCGCGCCGCCCCGACATGGCCGTGACCATGATGGCCGAGCGGGGCACCCTGCTGCCGGAAGGCGAAGGCACCAAGGTGCTGCTGATGAACGGCAACCGGCAGGAAAGCGAGCTTTTCACCGGCAAGGGCTCCTACCTCAGTTTCGAGCGTTATGTTCTCGACCTTGGCTCCTTCGGCGGGGCGAACGACGTCCGCTGGCTGAAACCGGGCGAGCGCTTCCTGACCGAACTTCTGCCGCCCTATACCACCCCGGCCGATCAGGAAAACGCCGCCAAGCTGCTGACCGAGGCGCACAAGCGGCTGTCGTCGCCGCTCTATGCCCTGCCGCTCGCGCTGATCGCGGCCTGCGGCCTTTTGTCGGGCGAATATTCCCGGCGGGGCAAATATCTCCGCTCGGCCATCGCCGCCGTGCTCGCCCTCGCGCTCCGCGTCAGCGAGCTCGGGGTCTCGGGCCTCGTCACCTCGATGCCGGCGCTGGCGCCCCTGCTTTATTTCGTGCCGCTGTCCGCGACCTTCATCGCTCTCTGGGTGCTGAGGCCGCCCCGCCGCTCCGTCCCCGCCGAGGCGCCGCCCGGGCTGAACGTGGAGGCCGTCTGACATGCTGCGTCTTGCCCCGGTCTTCGCGCTCTACATGATGCGGCGCTATCTTTCGGGCCTCGCCCTCGTCTTCGCGCCGGTGATCGCCCTCATCTACATGGTCGACCTGCTGGAATTGACCCGGCGGGCGTCGCGGGTGAATGGCACCGACGTCGACTTCTTCACCCTGATGCAGATGTCGGCGATGAAACTGCCGGGCCTCGCCACCATGGCCCTGCCCTTCGCCTGTCTGTTCGGCGCCATGTGGACCTTCGCCCGCATGACCCGGTCCAACGAACTGGTGATCGCGCGGGCGGCCGGGCTTTCGGTCTGGCAGTTCCTGGCGCCGCCGATGATGGTCGCGCTGCTGCTGGGCATTTTCACCGTGGGTGTGATCAACCCGTGGACGGCGGCGCTGAACTACCATTACCGCCAGCTCGAATCCTTCTACATCAAGGGCACCTCCTCGAGCCTGTCGACCGTGACCGAAAGCGGCATCTGGCTGCGCCAGTCGGACGAACAGGGCAGCGCCGTCATCCACGCCCTGGCCGCTTCGGACGGCGGCCTGCGGCTGAGCGCCGTCGTCGTCTTCATGTTCGATCCGCGCGAGAAATTCCTGCGTCGGGTCGAAGCCTTCAGCGCCAAATACGACAATGACGTCTGGACCCTCAGCGATGTCTGGCTGATCGAGCCCGATCTTCAGGCCAAGGCCGTCCCGGTCTACCGTCTGGCCACCAATCTGCACCCCGAGGACATCCAGCAGAGCCTGGCCAATCCCGACTCGATTTCCTTCTGGGCGATTCCCGACTTCGCCAAGCGGCTCGAGGCGGCCGGCTTCTCTTCCACCCGCTATCTCGTGCAGTGGCACAGCCTCGCCTCGCTCCCCCTCATCCTGTGCTCGATGGTGCTGGTGGCCGCGACGGTTTCCCTGCGCAATTCCCGCCGCGGCGGCGTCGCCATGCTGATCGGCCTCGGCGGCATCGCGGGATTCGTGCTTTTCGTGGTTTCCGACATTGCCCGGGCTCTTGGCATCGCCGAAAGTGTTCCGATCATTCTTGCTTCCTGGGGGCCCGCGATCGCCGCGACCCTGGTCGGCATTTCGCTCCTGTTTCATATGGAAGATGGTTGATGGCCGCCCGAAGCCCCGTGAACGACATGTCCCGGCCGAGCCTGCGCACCCTGCGCAACCGGACGGCCATTGCCCTGGTGCTCGGCCTCGTCGCCATCGGCGGGCCGACCCTCGCGGTCGCCCAGAGCCTGCCAGGCGGCATCGCGACGCCCGAAGGGCCGGTGCAGATCATCGCCGACGAAATCATCTACAATCCGAACAGCCATACGGTCACCGCCACCGGCAAGGTGGAAATCGCCCAGGGCGAACGGGTGCTGATGGCCGACAAGATCACCTATTTCGAGGACAGCCGGATCGTCGCGGCCAGCGGCAATGTCTCGCTGCTGGAGCCGAGCGGGGAAGTGCTCTTCGCCGACTATGTCGAGCTGGACGACCAGCTGCGCGAGGGGTTCGTCCAGACCATCAAGCTGCTGTTCGCTGATGATTCCCGCGCCGCCGCGGTCCGGGCGATCCGGCGCGACGGCAATGTGACGACCCTCGAACAGGCGGTCTACAGCCCCTGCCTGCCCTGCGTCGAACACCCCGAGCGGGCGCCGCTGTGGCAGGTCAAGGCGGTCAAGGTCACCCACGACCAGGCGGCCAAGAAAATCGAATATGAGGACGCGACCTTCGAGGTCTTCGGCGTTCCCGTCGCCTATACGCCCTATTTCTCCCACCCCGACCCCAGCGTGAAGCGCCTCAGCGGCTTCCTCTCGCCCCGGATCGGCGGCAGCGACCGGCTCGGCTATCACATCGCCACGCCCTATTTCTGGGCGATCGACGATGCCACCGACCTGACCCTGACGCCGCATTACACGACCGAGGAAGGCCCCTATGTCACCGGCGACTACCGGCAGCTGTTCTCGAAGGGCCAGTTGCTCGCGCAGTTCAGCGCCGGTTACGGCAATTCATATTCCGATGATGGCACGGATACCGGCGATGACGCCTTCCGCGGTCACCTCTTCGCCAAGGGCGACTGGCAGGTGAACGACAACTGGCGCATCGGCTTCAATGCCGAACGGGCGACATCGGATACCTATCTGAAACGTTTCAGCTTCTCGTCCCCCAATTACCTGACCTCGGACATCTATGCCGAGGGCTTCTATGGCCGCTCCTACGCCTCGATCATCAGCTACAGCTTCCAGGATCTGCGCAATTCCGCCGATCCGGGCCAGACCCCGCTGGTCCTGCCGCTGGGCTATGCCAGCTGGGTGGTCGAGCCCGAACAGATCGGCGGCCGCCTGGATCTGACCGCCAGCGGCATCGCCATCAGCCGGGACGAAGGCACCAGCCAGCGCCGCTTCAGCCTGGGCGCCGCCTGGCAACGGCCCTGGATCACCGATCTCGGCACCGTCTTCACCCTCGACTTGTCGGTTCGCGGCGACGTCTTCAACAGCGAGGACGTCTATGTTGATGGCGACAAAAATAACGACGTCTCGGGCTCGACGACGCGCCTTCTGCCCAAGGCCTCGCTCGAGATGCGCTATCCCCTGGTGCGCACCATGGAGGGCGGCCGCCATGTGATCGAGCCGATCGCGCAAATCGTCCTTGCCCCCAGCGTTCCCCTGTCCGACAAGATCTCGAACGAAGACAGCCAGAACTTCGAGTTCGACGACACCAACCTCTTCGCCGTCAACCGCTTCAGCGGTTACGATCGCTGGGATTCGGGATCGCGCTTCGTCTACGGCCTGCGCAGCGCCTATTACGGCGACGACGGCACCACCCTCTCGGTCTTTTTCGGCGAAAGCTACGAATTCAACGAGACCAACGAAGTCTATGACGACAGCGCGGGGATCGGTCACGGCCGTTCGGATTTCGTCGGCGCCATCACCTACACGCCGACCTACTGGCTCGAGCTGCAGCACAACTTCCGCCTGGACAAGGAAGACCTGTCGTTCAACCGCAACGACATAAGGGCGATCATCACCGGCAAGCGCGTGCAGGCCTATATCGGCTATACCTCGGTGAAGGATGCCAGCGGCGTGGCGAACCAGACCGACCGCGACGAAATCTATATCGCCGGCCAGGCCAAGGTGACCGAAAACTGGAGCGTCTACGGCGACACACGGCAGCGGCTGAACGATTCCAATACCTCGCTCTCGACCGGTCTCGGCATCTTCTACACCGACGAATGCATCGAGGTCGGCACCGTCTACCGCCGCGACACGACGCGCGATCGCGACATCGAACCGGATACGTCCGTCAATGTCGTGCTTCGCCTGCGCAATCTCGGGATGTAATCCAATATGTTCCAACTCCGCTCACGAGCCGCAGGGCTTTCCCTTCCGCCGGCCAGGGACTATGCTGCGCCGACCGGATTGCGGTCCGTGAACCACTGCGGGCGGCCCCTGCCCCGATGAACGGCAACCGACCAGAAGATCGATCGACAATGCGCTTATTCGTCCTTACTGCGGTCTACTCACTGGCCCTCGCCCTTCTCGTCACCGGAACGACGGACAGCGCCGCGGCCCAGGCCACGCCACGCGGCCAGGCACCGGCCGCGCCGCCCCCCGCGACGGAAGTCGGCATCGCCGCCGTCGTCAACGACGAGATGGTTTCGGCCTTCGACGTCGAACAGCGCGTGCGCCTGCTTCTCGTCACCACCGGCGTTCCCTACAGCCCGGAAGCGGCCAGGGCCGCCCGGCTGACCGCCCTGCGATCGCTGGTCGACGAGGCGCTCGAGCTGCAGGAAGCCCGCAAGCAGGGCGTCACCATCACCGAGGAACAGGTGGAACAGAGCTTCCAGCAGGTCCTGCAGTCGAACAAGGTGACGCTGGAACAATTCGACCAGCTGATGAAACAGGCCGGCACTTCCGCCACCACGCTGAAGCGTCAGCTGCGGGCCGAACTGGCCTGGAACCAGGTGGTGTCACGGCGCTATCAGGGCCGCCTGTCGGTCGGTGCCGAGCAGATTCAGGCGGCCGTCGACCGCATCAAGGCCAACGCGGGTCGGCCCGAAAGCCTCGTCTCCGAACTCATGGTCGCGGTCGACAATCCCGAACAGGAAGGCCCGGCCCGAGCCCTGGCCCAGCAATTGTTCGACCAGATTCGCGGCGGTGCCCGCTTCTCGGCCCTGGCGCGGCAATATTCGCAGGCGCCCTCGGCCGCCAATGGCGGCGATATCGGCTGGATCCTGCCCGGCCAGTTGTCCAGCGAACTCGACGACACCCTTGGCCAGATGCAGGTGAATTCCATTTCGCCGCCGGTACGCGCGCCCGGCGGCTGGTACATCCTCGGCATCCGCGACCGCCGGCAGACCCAGCCGCCGCCGCCCGAAGTGGTTCTGGTCGAACTGAAACAGCTGTTCGTCCCGGCCAATATCTCGGCGGATGCCGCCACCATCGACCAGCTGACCGCGCAACTGAATGACGCCAAGTCGTCGATCAGCGGCTGTTCGGTGCCGCGCAATGTCCTCGACAGCCTGCCCGACGCCACCTTCGGCGATGTCGGCCGCCTGAACATCAAGGATCTGCCGGTCGAATATCGCAACGCCATCGACGGCCTGAAGGTCGGCGAGGCCGGCGGTCCGGTCCGCTCGACCGATGGCCTGCATCTTCTCGTGCTGTGCGGTCGCGACGACCAGACCCAGAACGCCATGATGCGCGACGCCGTGCAGCGCAGCCTCGAAGACCAGCAGATGGCCATGCTGGCGCGGCGTTACCTGCGCGATCTGCGCCGGACGGCGACGATCGAGGTCCGCTGACCCCATGCCGGACCTCGCCCCGCTGGCCCTGACCTGCGGCGAGCCGGCGGGCATCGGGGCGGAAATCGCCCTCAAGGCCTGGATCGAGCGCGGCGAGCATTCGCCGCGCTTCGTCCTTCTGGACCAGCCCGCCCGCCTTGCCCGTCTTGCCGAACGTCTCAGCCTCAACGTGCCGCTGGCGCAGGTCGGCAGCCTGGCCGAGGTCGACGCCCAGCTTTTCGCCGAAGCCCTGCCGGTCCTGCCCCTCGAAGCCCCGATCCATGGCGAGGCGGGCCGGGTGGACGAAGCCGACGCGCCCGCCATCGTCGAATCGATCACGCGGGCCGTGCGTCTTGCCCAGGCCGGCGAGGTCGCGGCCGTCGTCACCAATCCCATTCGCAAGCAGTCGCTGAAGGCTGTCGGTCTAGACCATCCCGGCCATACGGAATTTCTCGCCGCCCTTGCCGGCGGTGGCGCCCGCTCGGTCATGATGCTGGCCTCGCCGCGCCTTCGCGTCACGCTGGTCACGGTCCATGTGCCACTGGCGGCGGTGCCCGGCCTCTTGTCGGTTCCGGCCATTCTCGAGGTCGCGCGGGCGACGGCGCGGGCGCTGCGCCAGGATTTCGCCATCGCCGCCCCTCGCCTCGCCGTCATCGGGCTGAACCCCCACGCGGGCGAGTCGGGCCTTCTCGGCCGCGAGGAGATCGAGATCATCGCCCCGGCGATCGCCACCCTGCGGGCCGAGGGGATCGATGCCTTCGGCCCGGTGCCGCCCGATGCCGCCTTCCACGCCGCCGCCCGCAACCGCTATGACGCCGCGATCTGCATGTATCACGATCAGGGCCTGATCCCGCTGAAGACCCTCGATTTCGACGAGGGGGTGAATGTCACCCTGAACCTGCCCTTCGTCCGCACCTCGCCCGATCATGGCACCGCCCTCGATATCGCCGGCACCGGCAAGGCCAATCCGCAGAGCCTGATGTCCGCCCTCGCCATGGCCGCCGCCATGGCCAAGGCCCGCGCCGCATGAGCATCGACGACCTGCCCCCCTTGCGCGACGTGATCGCGCGCCATGGCCTTGCCGCGAAAAAGACGCTGGGCCAGAACTTCCTCCTCGATCTCAACATCACCGCGCGGATCGCCCGGGCGGCCGAAATCGCGCCCGGCGACCTCGTCTATGAAGTCGGCCCCGGCCCCGGCGGGCTGACCCGCGCCTTGCTCGCGGCAGGCGCGAGGGTTGTCGCGGTCGAGCGGGACGAGCGCTGCCTGGAAGCCCTGGCGGAAATCGCCGCCGCCTATGAGCCGGGCCGGCTGACGGTGATCCCGGGCGATGCCCTCGAGATCGACGAAGCGGCGGTGCTGGGCGGGCAGCCGGCGAAGATCGTCGCCAATCTGCCCTATAACGTCGGCACCGCCCTGCTCATCCGCTGGCTGTCGGCCGATCCCTGGCCACCCTGGTGGCGCTCGCTCACCCTAATGTTCCAGCGCGAGGTGGCCGAGCGGTTGACCGCGGCGCCGCGCGACGACGCCTATTCCCGTCTGTCGATCCTGGCGCAATGGCGGTGCCGGGTGCGCCATCATTTCGACCTGAACCCCAAGGCCTTCGTGCCGCCGCCCAAGGTCACCTCGACCGTCGTCGGCCTGTGGCCGATGGCGGCGCCAGAACATGATTGCCGCCTGTCGTCGCTGGAGCGGGTAACGGCCCAGGCTTTCGGCCAGCGCCGCAAGATGCTGCGCCAGAGCCTGAAGGGCCTCGGCATCCCGCCCGAGACCCTGCTGGAGACGGCGGGGATCGCCCCGACCGCGAGGGCCGAGGAACTCGGCATCGCGGAATTCGCCCGCCTCGCCCGGCAGTTGCCCTGAAGATTGCTTCCCGTCCGCTGCATGACACACCCGCCCGGGCGGCTGATGCCGGCCCGGGGTGTCGCTGCTAGGCTTCCCCGCCCTGCCCGGAAGCCTTGCCCGTGACCGTCCTGCCCGATGATGCCCTCCCCTTGTCGCTGCGCCGATCGCCGCCCTTCATCATGTTCTGGACATCGCGGGTGCTCGGCTCCCTCGCCTTCCAGATGTCGTCGGTCGCCTTCAGCTGGCTGATCTACGATCTGACCGACAGCGCCTATCTCCTGGGATTGGCTGGCCTTGCCCAGTTCCTGCCCATGGTGCTGCTGACCTTCGTCGTCGGCTCGGTCGCCGATCGTTTCGACCGGCGGCGCATCGTCAGCCTGTCGCAGATCGTTCAGGGCCTGACCATCGCCGTGCTGACGGTCGGCACCGCGACCGGCCTGATGGGCGTTTCGGCGATTTTCGCCGGGCTGGTCATCCTCGGCGCCGCCCGCACGTTCGAGCGGCCGGCCATGGCCGCCCTGCTGCCCGGTATCGTGCCCCTGTCGGTCCTGCCGCGCGCGGTCGCTGTTTCCTCCTCGGCGATGCAGACGGCGACCATCCTCGGCCCCTCGCTGGGCGGTCTCCTGTTCGCCTTCGGTGCCTATGTCCCGCTCGGCCTGTCCGCCCTTCTGTTCCTGTTTGCCGCCGTATCGCTCGTACCCCTGCGCCTGCGCGAGAAACCGCGCCCCGCCGAGCCCATGAGCCTGTCGACCGCCTTTCTCGGCCTGTCCTTCATCCGCCGGCGCCCGATCCTGCTGGGCGCCCTGTCGCTCGACATGGTGGCCGTGCTGCTGGGCGGCTTCACCGCGCTTCTGCCGATCTTCGCGCGCGATATCCTTCACGCCGGTCCCTGGGGCCTCGGGCTGCTGCGCGCTGCACCGGCCGTTGGCGCCGTGCTGATGTCCGTTTTCATCGATCGCCTGGATCTCGAGCGGGGCGTGGGCACCAAGCTCTTCGCCTCGGTCGTCGTCTTTGGCCTGTGCACCGTGATCTTCGCCGCCTCGACCAATCTTGCCCTGTCGATCGCCGCGCTGATCGTCCTCGGCGCCGCCGACAATATCTCGGTCGTGATCCGTCAGAGCCTCGTGCAGTTGTCGACGCCCGACGACATGCGCGGCCGGGTCAATGCCGTGAATTCGCTGTTCATCGGCGCCTCGAACCAGCTGGGCGAATTCGAGTCCGGCATGACCGCGGGCCTGTTCGGCGTGGTCGAGGCCGGCATCATCGGCGGCATCGGCACGATCACGGTCGCGATCGCCTGGATGCATCTGTTTCCCAGCCTGAGAAAGGCGGAAAGACTGGCGCCCTGAGCCGCCTCAGGCGCTGCGCCCGCGCGCCTCGACCGGCCAGATGTCGACCAGCGTGTCGCCATCAAGGACGTGGATGACGTCGTGGAGGTTCACTGTCGGATCGCAATGCGGCGCCTGCAACCGCACGAGGCCGCCAAGGGGCAGGGCTGCGAAGATGGCGCCATGCTCGTCGCCCATGAAGGCGAATTCGCTGTCCGCAGGCGCGCCGGCGACAACCCGGGGCTTCGGCCCATCGGTGGCGAAGGATTTGTAACCGGCATCGACCGTGACGAAATCGGCGGTATTGGCGCTGATCACCCGGGCATCGACGAAGAGCGCGGCGCGGAACGGCCCCGCGCCACCGGCCTCCAGCGCCACCGCGTCATATTCGACATCCATGAAGACATAGGACCCGGCCTGCAACTCCGTCAGGACACCAAACCCGGCTTCCTGCGCGAATGTGCCGGTGCCGCCGCCGGTCAGCATGGGCGGCGGCAGGCCCGCGTCCCGCAGCATTTCCGCCGCCGCCGCCATGTCGGCGAGGGCCATGCGGGCGATCTCGGCCCTTGTCGCGAAATCCTCGATATGCTGGGCATGGCCGGCATAGCATTGCAGCCCGGCGAACCACAGGCCCGGCAGATTGGCGACCGTCCTCGCCAGCGCCGCCGCCGCCGCCGGCCCGGCAACGCCGGTTCGGTGGATGCCGGGATCGATATCGACGACGGCACCGATGCGCACCCCGGCCTTGGTGGCCGCGGCCGACAGGGCCCCGGCGCCGGCATCGCTGTCGACGGCCACCAGAAGCTCGGGTAACCGCGCGGCGACGCCCGCCAGCCTTGCCAGGGCCGAGGCGCCGATCACCGGGGAGGTCACGAGCAGACTGCGCAACCCCGGGGTCGAGGCCAGCGCCTCTGCCTCGCCGGTCTTTGCGACGCAGAGACCGATGGCCCCCACCGCCAGCTGGCGGGCCGCGATGGCCTGGCATTTATGGGTCTTGGCATGGGGGCGAAGGGCGAGGCCGGATGCCCGCGCCGCCGCCGCCATGGCCGCCAGATTATGCTCGAATGCCGCGAGATCGAGCACCAGCGCCGGTGTCGCCAGGTCAGCCCGCCCACCGGGGACGCCGATCAGGGCGCGATTGGGATGCATCGCTATTCCGCCGCCAGGTCTTTGGCGCGCGGCAATTCCTTGTAGAAGAACACCGTGTCCTCCAGCCTGCCGGTCGAGGCGCGGGCATAGCGCGGCACCCGGCCGACCTCGGTCCAGCCCATGGCGCGATAGAGTTTCTCGCTCTTGTCGCCGGCCCTCGTGTCGAGGGTGAGCAGGGTTCGCCCTTCCTTCGCCGCCTGCGATTCGGCCACCACCATCAGGCGCTTGCCGACACCGTGCCGGCGCACCTCGAGGGCGACGATCAGCATGGCGATTTCCGCCCGGTGATTCTGGTTGGGTGTCGGAACGAGGTCGAGATAGACGCAGCCGACGAGGCGGTTGGCTTGTTCCGCGACGATCAGGATCCGCTGCCCATGGGCGACACTCCCGGCCACTTCGGTCCAGAACGCCATGGCGTCGCCGAACTCCAGGGGCGCCATGAAGGAAACCGAAGCCCCCGCGTCCACCGCTTCGACCAGAAGGTCGGCGAGAGCGGGAATGGCGGCCCAGGCTTCGGCCGCATCCAGGGTGCGAATTGTGATCATGCGGCACTCACAATAAACCGAACGCAAAAATCATGGCTACGGTCGGTTCTTCCATTCATGACGGATATGGTACAAGGCCAAATGACCAACCGCGCAACCGATTTCTTGCTCGACCCTCGCCTGGCCGCCGACACGGTGACGCTGGGTGAGCTGCCGCTGTGCCGCGTCCTGATGATGAACGAGTGCCGCTACCCTTGGCTTATCCTTGTGCCGCGCCGCGCCGGCCTGGTCGAACTGCTGGATCTCGAACCGGATGAAGCCCGGATGCTCTGGGAGGAATTGCACCAAAGCATGGCTGCCCTGCGGGATCTGGGAACAAAAATCAACATGGGCGCCCTCGGCAACATGGTCCGCCAGTTGCACATCCATGTGATCGCGAGGACCGAGGGCGACCCGGCCTGGCCGGGTCCGGTCTGGGGCCATTCCCCGCGCGAGCCCTGGCCCGATCCGGCCGAATCGGCGGAAACGCTGCGTCGGCGCCTGAAATTGCCGCAGTGCGGCATTTGAGCGCAGCGCGCTAGGACAGCAGGGCCAGCGTCTCGGTGACGATGACCGCCTCTTCGTCGGTCGGAATGACGAAGCCGCTGATTCGGCTCTCGGCCGAGGTGATGCGAGGCCCGTTCGCCTCATTGGCAGCAGCATCGAGTTCGGCGCCAAGGAAACTCAGCCCCTCGATCACCCGGGCGCGCACGGGCGCGGCGTTCTCGCCGATCCCCGCCGTGAAGACGATGCCGTCCAGCCCGCCCAGCACCATCATCAGCGAGCCGATCTCGCGCAGGATACGGTGCACGAACAGATCGACCGCCTCGGCCGCCGCGGGCTCCGGCGAGGCCAGGAGATCGCGCATGTCGTTGGAAATGCCCGAGACGCCGAGCAAACCCGACTCGCGATAGAGCATGTCGGCGATCCGTGCCGGGCTGTAGCCCTTCTGTTCCATCAGATAGAGCACGACGCCGGGATCGATGGTGCCCGAGCGCGTGCCCATGACGAGACCGTCGAGCGCGGTGAAGCCCATGGTGGTGGCGACCGACTTTTCGTTGTCCATCGCGCACATGCTGCAGCCGTTACCGAGATGGGCGACGATCACCTTGCCCCGCGCCCCCTCGCCCATGATCGGCGCCATGCGCCCGGCGATCGCCTGATAGGACAGGCCATGGAAGCCGTAACGGAATACGCCTTCGTCGATCAGGGCGCGCGGAATGCCGAACAGGCGCGCGACCCGGCTCTGTCCGAAGTGAAAGGCCGTGTCGAAACAGGCGACCTGCGGCAGATCGGGACGCAAGCCCTCCAGCGTGCGGATGGCCGCGAGATTATGCGGCTGGTGCAGCGGCGCCAGCGGCACCAGCGCCTCCAGCCGATCGAGCACGCTGTCATCGACGAGGGTGGGCCTGTCGAATTCCAGCCCGCCATGCACCACCCGGTGTCCGGCGGCCAGAATGGGCCGCCCCGGCAGACGCTCCGCCGCGAGGGCGAGCAACAGGTCGAGGGCGTCTTCCTGCTCGTCCATCTGCTCGGGGGCGAGATGCATGGGGATGGCCTTGCCCTCGCCATCCTTCAGCTTGAAGGCGGGATGGCTGCCGATGCCGCTGATCGAGCCCTCATAGAGCGCCCTGCCCTTCACGTCGGCGATGCGGAACTTGACGCTGGACGAGCCGGCATTGATGACGAAGACGATACCCTCGGGATCGACCGTCATGTCATTCACCCTTGGCGGGCGCGCAGCGCACCCGCAGGACGGCGAGGGCGGCCGAGGCGGCGCGGGCCGCCGGCCCATCGGCGCGACTGGTCAGGATGATCGGCACCCGGGCGCCGAGGACGATGCCCGCCGCCTCGCCGTCGGCGAGATAGCCCAGCTGCTTGGCGACCATGTTGCCGGATTCGAGATTGGGGCAGAGCAGGATGTCCGGTTGGCCCGACACCGGCGAGACGATATGCTTCGTCCGCGCCGCCTCGGCCGAAATCGCATTGTCGAATGCCAGCGGACCATCGACGATGCCGCCGGTGATCTGGCCTCGCTCGGCCATCTTGGACAGGGCCGCCGCCTCGACGGTCGAGGGAATCTTGGACGTCACGGTCTCGACCGCGGAGAGGACGGCGACCTTGGGCGACTCGATCCCCAGCGCCAGCGCGAGGTCGATCGCATTCTGCGCGATGTCGCGCTTTTCCTCGAGGGTCGGGGCGATATTCACCGCCGCGTCGGTGACTGCCAGCAGCTTGGGGTAATTCGGCACATCCATGACGAAGACATGGGACAGGCGCCGGTCGGTGCGCAGGCCGCCCTTGTGGCCGACCACCGCGCCCATGATCTCGTCGGTGTGAAGGCTGCCCTTCATCAGGCCCTCGACCTCGCCGGCCTGGGCCAGTTCGACCGCCATGTCGGCCGCGGCATGGGAATGCTCGACCGGGACGATGCGCATCCCCTCCAGCGAAACCCCCATCTTTTCCGCGACGGCGCGGATGCGCGCTTCCGGCCCGACCAGCACGGGTTCGATCAGGCCGAGGTCCCGGGCCTCGATCGCGCCGCCCAGCGACGAAGCGTCGCAAGGATGCACGACGGCGACCTTCAGCGAGGGGAAGGTCACCGCCCGCTCGATCAGACCGGCCAGGCGCGCGCCCTTCCGCAACAGGCGGATCTCGGGCAGGCCCATCGCCTCGCGGCGGATCTTCTCCTGCGGGGCGAGCACCTCGACGCTACCGGTCAGCACCGGGTGCCCCGGGCTGGTCTCGCCTTCGACGCCGAGGACGACGCGGCGTCCCTCGGCCTTTTCCAGCACCTTGATCGTCAGCCGCAGCGTGTCGTCGAGCCCGACCGGCCGGCGATATTCGAGACGCTGCGAAAGGATGATGGTCCCCGGCCCCGGCAATCTGGTACCGATCACCGCCGAGACCAGCGCCACGGCCCAGGGCGCCGGCGCGACGGGCTCGCCATACCTGTGCGCGGAGGCGAAGGCAGGGTCGACGAGGAAGGGATTGAGGTCCCCGGTCAAGGATGTAAGGGTTGCGACATCCTCGCGGGTGAGGCGACGTTCGATCACGGCGGCATCGCCGACGGACAGTTCGTCAAAGGGGCGGTTTTCGATCATCGTCATGGGGCAAAGATTACCCCCGGCACGGTGACAACAAGAAGAACAAGATGCGGGAGCTGGACTAAATGATAAAACTGATGGTCTGCATGAGGCGCCAGCCGGGCATGAGCCGGGAGCAGTTCCTGAAATACTGGCGTAATGTCCACGGTCCCATGGCGGCCGAGCGGGCCAAGCTGCTGGGCATTCGCCGCTATGTCCAGAACGTGACGGCGCACGAGGAAATCTCCCAGGCCCTGACCGCCGCGCGCGGCACGCCCCAGCCCTATGACGGCATCGACGCGCTATACTGGGATTCGATCGGCGCCATGCTCGATCACCTGAGCACGCCCGAAGGCGGCCGTGCCGCTTCGGAGCTGTTCCTCGATCACATCAATTTCGTCGATTACAGCGACTCGCCCATCTTCATCGGCGAGGAAATCGACGTCTACAACGCGGCCTGAGCCGGTCCGGCCCCCGCGGACGGGGGCCGGGAGGCACCTCAGCCGCGCGTCAGCGGCTTGTACTTGATCCGGTGCGGCTGGTCGGCATCGGTGCCGAGACGGCGGTGCCGGTCTTCCTCGTACTGCTGGTAGTTACCCTCGAACCATTCGACATGGCTTTCGCCCTCGAAGGCCATGATGTGGGTCGCGATGCGATCGAGGAAGTAACGATCGTGCGAGATCACCATGATCGAACCGGCGAAATCGAGCAGCGCCTCTTCGAGGGCGCGCAGGGTATCGACGTCGAGATCGTTGGTCGGCTCGTCGAGCAGCAGGAAGTTGGACTGCGACTTCAGCATCTTGGCGAGATGCACCCGGTTGCGTTCACCACCCGAGAGCATACCGACCTTCTTCTGCTGGTCGGCGCCGCGGAAGTTGAACGAGCCGAGATAGGCCCGGCTCTGGATCTCGCGCTTGCCGATGGTCAGCATCTCGTAACCGCCCGAGACTTCCTCCCACACCGTCTTGTTGGGATCGAGGGCATCGCGCGACTGGTCGACATAGCCCATGACCACGGTATCGCCGATACGGATCTCGCCCGCGTCGGGCTTCTCGACGCCGGTGATCATGCGGAACAGCGTGGTCTTGCCGGCGCCGTTCGGGCCGATGATGCCGCAGATGCCGCCCGGCGGCAGGTTGAACGACAGATTGTCGATCAGCAGCCGGTCACCGAAGGATTTGGAGACATTCTTCGCCTCGACGACGAGACCACCAAGGCGGGGGCCCGGCGGAATGACGATGGTCGAGCGGCCGATCTCGCGGTCGCCCTGCCTTGCCACCAGATCATCGAACGCCGCGATACGCGCCTTCGACTTGGACTGGCGGGCGCGGGGCGAAGCGCGGATCCATTCCAGTTCGCGCTCGATCGCCTTCTGGCGCGACTCTTCCTGGTTCTTCTCGATTTCCTGGCGCTTGCGCTTCTGCTCCATCCAGCCGGTGTAATTGCCTTCGAAGGGCAGGCACTGGCCACGGTCCATTTCGAGGATCCAGCCCGCGACATTGTCGAGGAAGTAACGATCGTGGGTGACCGCGACCACGGTGCCCTCGTAATTCTCGAGGAAGTTTTCCAGCCAGGCGATGGACTCGGCGTCCAGATGGTTGGTCGGCTCGTCGAGCAGCAGCATGTCCGGCTTCTCGAGCAGGAGGCGGCACAGCGCGACGCGGCGCTTCTCGCCGCCGGAGAGCTTGGTCACCTCGGAATCGCCGGGCGGACAGCGCAGGGCGTCCATGGCGATCTCGACATGGCGCTGGATGTCCCAGGCGTCCTTGGCGTCGATCTGTTCCTGCAATTCGGCCTGGCGGGTGATGAGATCATTCATCTCGTCGTCGGTCAGGTCCTCGCCGAAGCGGGCCGAAACCGCCTCGAACTCGTCCAGGAGGTCCTTGATCTCCTTGACGCCCATCATGACGTTGCCGAGCACGTCGAGCTTGGGATCGAGCGGGGGTTCCTGCGGCAGATAGCCGACCTTCACGCCCTCGGCCGCCCAGGCCTCGCCCTGAAACTCGGTATCGAGGCCAGCCATGATCTTCATCAGGGTCGACTTACCGGCGCCGTTGCCGCCCAGAACGCCGATCTTCGCGCCCGGCAGGAACGACAGCCAGACATTCTTCAGAACCGTCTTCCCACCCGGATAGGTCTTGGACAGATCCTTCATCACATAGACGTATTGGTAGGAAGCCATCGGCCCTGCCCTCTATTCGCTTAACATAGCTGGATTGGATTGACGCCCTTGTAGCCCAGCCGCCGGGGTGCCGCAATGGCAGGGGTTGATTTGCCATCTTCCGCGGACCATATTGCCAACGCTATTGCGAACCATTTGCATTAATTTGCATCGGAGGATCTGGATGCGCCGTCTGATCGCCACTCTCGCCCTGGGTCTCGGCCTCGTCGCCGGCCAGGCACGGGCCGAGGAGCTGAACATCTATTCGTCCCGTCACTATCCGTCCGACGAAATCCTGTTCGGCAAGTTCAAGGAAGAGACGGGCATTTCGGTGAACCTGATCCAGGGCAAGGCGGCGGAACTCGTCGAGCGCATGAAGCTGGAAGGCGCCAACAGCCCGGCCGACATCTTCATCACGACGGATGCCGCCAACCTGTGGCGTGCACAGGCCGCCGGCCTGTTCCAGCCCGTGACCTCGGACAAGCTCCAGGCCGCTGTGCCGGACCAGTTCCACGAGCCGAGCGGTCTCTGGTACGCCTTCGCCACCCGCGCCCGCGTCATCGTCTACAACAAGGACAAGGTGAAGCCCGGGCAACTCTCGACCTATGAGGCGCTGACCGCACCCGAATGGAAGGGCCGCGTGCTGTCCCGCTCGTCCAACAACGAATATGTCCAGTCGATGACGGCGGCCATGATCGCCCATCTGGGCGAAGCCAAGGCCGAAGACTGGGCCAAGGGCATCGTCGCCAATTTCGCCCGCGCCCCCAAGGGCGGCGATACCGACCAGATCAAGGCGGTCGCGGTCGGCGAGGCCGATGTCGCCATCGTGAACCACTATTACTTCGCCCGCATCGCCGCCTCCGACAAGCCGGAGGACAAGGAGATCGTCGCCAGGGTCGGGATCTTCTTCCCCAATCAGGAGACCTTCGGCACCCATGTGAACGTCTCGGGCGCCGGCGTCGCCGCCCATGCCCCGGACAAGGCGGCGGCGATCAAATTCCTCGAATATCTGGCCAGCCCGGAAGCCCAGGACATTTTCGCCGAGGCGAACAATGAATTTCCGATCCTAAAGGGCGGCGCCCCCTCCTCGGTCGTGCAGGGCTTCGGCGACTTCAAGCGCGACACGCTGCCGATCGACGAACTCGGCAAGAACAACGCCGCCGCCGTCCAGCTGCTGGACCGCGCCGGCTGGCGGTAAGCCTCGGCCGGGCAACCGCCCTCAAGGCTTCAGGGCCGACAGGGCGGTTGCCACAGGCAAATAGAGCCGGCGCGGCTGATCCTTCAGGGCGGTAAAGCCATAGGCCTCATAGAAGGCCAAGGCCGGCGCATCGATCGCGTCGGCGAAAATGGCGTGGGCACCGATCGGTGCCGAAGCGACCGTCTTGATGGCGTCGAACAGCAAGGCTTCCCCAAGGCCAAGACCCGCGAAGTCGCTGTGACGGGCCAACCACCCGATCAGCACCGCGGGCACCGTCGGATAACGTGGCAGTTTCGCAGCGAGCTGTTCGGGGATGTCGATCAGCGGCACATGGCTGGACGAGAGTGTGTAGAAGCCCGCGACCCGACCAGTCGACAGGTCCCGGGCAACGAAGCAGGTCGCATAGTGGCGCTTCACATCCTGCGACACCGCGGTCCGGAAATAGCTGTCGATCCTCTCGTTGCCGCAGACGAAGGCCGCCCGGTCATGGTCCCTGGACAGGGCCTCGATCGCGAACCGGTGGCTCACCTTGGTTCGATGAGGCTCTTGTGCCGCCGGGCGGCGCGCAGCAGCCGGGCATTGGGCTCCGCCGGCTGGACCAGCGCCTCGGCGAAGCGTTGCTGTTCGGCCCGGGAGAGGCGCATGATCTCGGCATCCTCGACCACACGACGCGCATCCTCGCCCGCCGTCGCCATCAGATAGCCAGTCAATGTCATGCCACGAAGCTGAGCCGCCCGCTGCATGGTCTCATAGACCTGCTGCGGAATGCGGGCCTCCAGCCGGGCCATGGGAATGTCTGCCGTCTTGGCCATGGAAGCATTCTCCTGCTGGGCTCAAGAATACGGCAATTTGCCGTATGCAACAAGCTCGTCGCTGTTAAAGGCCAGCAGCAACCCACCGCGTGACGACTCGCCCCGCTTCGCCCATGATGGCTGCCGGCCAGCACATACGGACATCATGAGCGACAAAATCGACGAAGCCGCCCGGCAGAAGGCGGTCGAGGGGGAGCGGGCGACCATTCACATGGACCCGAGGGACCGGCGGCGGGCCTTTCTGGTCCTGACCATCGGCCTGATGTGCACGGGATTCAGCCAGTCGGTGGTCTATGCCATCCTGCCGCCCATCGCGCGCGACCTCGGCCTGTCCGAAATGCAGGTGGGCAGCATTTTCGTGCTGTCGTCCCTGTTCTGGGTGCTGACGACGCCCTGGTGGGGCCGGCGCTCCGACAGGCTGGGGCGGAAACTGTCAGTGCTGATCGGCTTGTTCGGCTTTTCCCTGTCGATGCTGCTCTTCACCCTGGCGCTGGAGGCGGCGCAGGCGAAATGGCTGACGATCGGGGCGGCCTTCCCCATTCTGATCCTGACCCGCTCGCTCTATGGTCTCATCGTCTCGGCGGCCAATCCTTCGGCCCAGGCCTATGTCGCCGACCGGACGACCCGGGACGAGCGGACGCGGGCGGTCGCCACCATCGGCGCCGCCTATGGCCTCGGCGCGACCATCGGGCCGGGGCTGTCGGCCAGCCTCGTCATCATCGGCATCCTGGTGCCCTTCTATTTCTGCGTGCTGCTCGGGCTTCTCAGCGCGGCGCTGATCTGGCGCTATCTGCCCGAGAAGGAGCGGCCGCTGCCGACCCACGCCAAGGTGAAGCTGCGCCTGTTCGACCGCCGGATCGTGCTGAACCTCGTCAATGGCGGGCTGATGTCCTCGGCCCAGGCGATCATGATCCAGACCGTCGCCTTCTACATGATGGACCGCCTTGCCCTGCCCCTCGACCATGCCGCGCAATATGCCGGCATCGGCCTGATGGCGGCTTCCATGGCGGCGCTGTTCGGCCAGCTGGTGATCGTCCACCGCTTCCGCATGTCGGCGCCCATGCTCGAGCGCAGCGGGCTTCTGATCGCGGCGGGGGCCTTCCTCGCCATGGCCTTCGCCAACCAGATCGGCCCCCTCGTCTTCGCGCTGACCATGATCGGCCTTGGCCAGGGCATGTCCCGGCCGGGCAATGTCGCCGTCGCCTCCCTCATCGTCCGCCGCCACGAGCAGGGGGCGATCGCCGGCCTCAACAACGCGACCAATGCCTTCGGCTTCCTGATCATGCCCTTCATCGCCATGCCGGCCTACAAGCTGGACCCGTCCCTGCCCTATCTGATCGGTGCCGGCCTGCTGTTCGTCGCCATGATCATTTCCTTCGCCGATCCCAACGCCCGTCTTGCCGCGACCAGGGGCGGCGATCATTACGAGAATGAAGACATGGACGATCCAGCGCGCCCGCTCTGACGCGCTTTTGCCCTTGAACTCGGGCGTGTCCGTCCCCAGTTTCGCGCCGGTGTTCCCTGGGGGTTTTCATGCTCGAGAGACTGATCGAACAGGCCATCCTGGCCAGCCGCTGGCTTCTGGTGCCGCTCTACCTCGGCCTCGCGCTGATGCTGCTGGTGCTGATCTGGCAATTCTATGCCGATTTCTTCCATGTCATCGGCACGCTGGGCGTCGCGGATGATTCCGCGATCATTCTCGAGACCCTGGCCCTGATCGACCTCGTGCTGGTCGCGGGCCTGATCACCATGGTGGTGATCAGTTCCTACGAGAATTTCGTCTCGAAAATCGACGTGAAGGAAGGTTCGGACACGCCGCCCCTGTTCGGCAAGCTCGATCCCGGCACGCTGAAGATCAAGCTCGGCGCGTCGATGGTGGCGATCTCGTCGATCCAGCTTCTCAAGGCTTTCGTCAGCGTCGACAAATACTCGTCGACCGAACTGGCCTGGCTGATCGCCATCCACATGACCCTGGTCGTCTCGACCCTGCTGATGGCCTTCATCGACAAGCTCGCCTTCTCGAAAGGCAAGGGCGAGAAGACGGAAAAGGAAAAGGCGGCCACCTGACCGCCCTTTCCGAATGTTTCCGACCGGCCTGCCCGCTCAATGGGCGAGCAGGACCGGGACCGGGGCACCTTCCAGGATTTCCTGGGTCAGTCCGCCCAGCAGATATTCACGCACCCGGCTGTGAGTATAGGCGCCCATGACGATGAGATCGGCGTCAAGCTCCAGCACGCGGTCGAACAGGGCCTTCGACAGGAGATAACCCTCCGTCGCGATATCCGCCGTCCGCGCGCTCACGCCATGAGCGGCGAGATAGGCGGCGACATCGTCAAGCCCGTCCTGGTCGACGGCCTTGTCGAAGGTGACGACATCGACCTGCCTGGCATCGACCAGCAGCGGCATCGCCGCGGTCAGCGCCCGTGTCGCTTCCAGGCTGCCGTTCCAGGCGACGAGAATGCGCGACGGCTTGCGGCCCGGCGCGGCGTCGCCCTTGCCGATGCCGGGAACGAAAAGCACCGGACGGCCGCTGGACCACAGGGCGCCGTTCAGGCTGTCGGTCTCGCCCCGGCTGACGCTGGCCGGGGTGCGGGCGATCACCGCGACATCCGCCAGGCGGGCACGGCGACCCACCAGCCGCTCCGGCGCGCCGACCATGGTGCCGAAAGACAGCGAGAAGCCACGCTGGCGGCCGCGGGGGATATCGGCGCAGCCCAGCTCGGCCAGCACCTCGCCCATCATCGACTTGATCTCGCCCTTCAGCTCGTCGGCCGCCTGCTGGGCGCTGGCGATCAATTCGGGCGCGAAGGCGATGCCCGACAGACCGTCGAACACCGGCGGCATCAGGAGGGCCGGATCGATCTGCGGATGAAAGAGTTCGACATGGGCATCCGCCTCGCGGGCGAATTCAATGGCGTGGCGCAGCGCCGGCCGGGCGGTCTTCGGCCGCTCGACAGGCACGAGAATAGTCCTGAAAGACATGCTTAGCTCCCGGAATGGCCTATCGCGGACTAAAGGCTGCGGCGATTGCTGTCAATGGTCATGGCCCGGCGCCCGACCATCAGGCGTCCGGCGTCGTGCCAGGCATGATCGGACAGAAGGGCCGTCAGCCATTCCGAATCGTGCGGCACGGCGAAGACGATTTCCTCGCAGGCATGGGCCCGGGCGATCGCCCGCGTGGCATCGGCGAGGGCGAGCGCCGCCCGTTCGGGAAACAGCAGCTCGAGCACGCCAACGGCGTTGACCACCAGTTCGAGACCGCCCTTCAGCGAGGGCACCATGCTATAGGCCAGCAGGCCCCGGATGTAACCATCCCGTTCCGCGACGATCAGGCCGGAGCTGTCCCCGTCGGCGTAACGCCTGGCGACCGCGCGCCAGGTGCCGAGGTCAGGCGTTCCGAGGCAGGCATGAGCGAGCGGAAAAGCCGCGTCGACCTGCCCTTCGCCCAGTGGTGACACCTGATATGCCGCTGCCATCGCGGACCTCTCCCTGATGTGATGGCGACCCTAGCAGGGGGCAATTGCAACCGCCTTGAGGTGGATCAAGCGATCTGGTCGAAGGGGTGGAAGCATGCCACGCGGTCTTCCTGACCGGCGATTTCGACGAGAGCATCGAGGTCGATGATGTCGACGCCGTGATTGCCTTTCAGCTGGATCACGCCCTCGCCCTTCAACTGGGTGAAGGTCCGGCTGACGGTCTCGGTGGTCAGGCCCAGATAGTCGGCGATATCGCCCCGCGTCATCGGCAGGTCGACCGGATTGCCCGGCCGGCCCCGCCGCACCGCCCGGTCGGACAGGGCCAGCAGGAAGGACGCGATGCGCTCCCGCGCGGTCTTGCGGCCGAGCAGCACCATCTGGTCCTGCGCCGCCATCAGCTCGTTCATGGCGAGCCCCAGCATCTGGCGCTCGATCTTGGGCAATTCGTTGAACAGCCCGCGCAACTGCGGCCGCTGGAACCGGCAGCAGGTCACCGGCGTGATCGCCGTCGCGCTATAGGCATAGGTGCCGCCACGCGACAGGCCGAGGAAATCGCCCGCCATCATGAAACCGGTGATCTGGCAGCGACCATCGGCCAGCAATTTGAAGACCTTGACCGTGCCGGACGTCAGGTTGAACAGGTCATCCGCCGGGGCGCCTTCCTCGATGAAGGTCGTGCCGGCGTCGAAGCGCTGATCCGACATGATCGCCGCGAGCCGCGCCAGTTCGTTCGGATCGAGCGCGTTGCACATGTTGAAGCCGCGCGCCTCGCAATGCTCGCAGGTATGCATGTCCGGGTGGCGTCGCCGGCTGGTGCCGGCATTGTCCTCGGCCGTGGCGCGCCCGGTCCTGCCTGCCTGCTGTGCCGCCATGTCCCGGCTCTTTTCCCGCATTCGCGCGCTCGATCGAAAGAAACATTCCCCGTGTAATTGGGGGCAGTCCGGGTCAACAATCCTTGACCTGAATCAATGCGGCGCATGTTACGGACGGGCTATGGCCGATTGCTTGGACCAGACAGAGACCATCGCCTTCCTCGGCGCCGCCGGGCCCCATGGCGGCGTGTTGCCGCGCCGGATCGACACGTCCTGCGCCTATGTCTTCCTGGCGGGCGACCTCGCCTACAAGATGAAGCGGGCGGTCAACCTCGGCTATCTCGACTTTTCCACCCTCGAAGGGCGGGAGGCGGCCTGCCGGGCGGAAATGGCCCTGAACCGCCGGACCGCGCCCGAACTTTACCTGCGCCTGTCCCATGTCACGCGGGACGCGGACGGCCGCCTCGCCCTCGATGGCGAAGGCACGCCGGTCGAGCCCATCGTGGTCATGCGCCGCTTTCCCGACGATGCCCTGGGCACGCTTGCCCTCGCCGCCGGGCGCGTCGATCGCGCGATGGTCGCCGATCTCGGCCGGCGCCTTAAGCCCTATCACGAGGCCTGCCCGATCCCGCCCCTGCCGCCCGCGCCCATGACCGCGCGGCTCGATCCCTGCCGCGCCCCCCTGCGGGCCATGGCACCCGGAATTCCGGCGGCCCGGATCGAAGCCCTCCTCGGCCGTCTGACCCCGCATTTCGCCGCCGCCGACCGGATGATGGCGCAGCGCGCGGCCCTCGGCTTCTGGCGCCGGGGCCATGGCGACCTGCACCTGGGCAACATCTGCCTGATCGAGGGCCGCCTGGTGCCCTTCGACGCCCTCGAATTCGACGATGCCTTCGCGACCGCCGATGTGCTTTACGATCTCGCCTTCCTGGCCATGGACCTGCGGCGGCTGGGCCGGGGCGACCTCGCCCTTGCCCTGTTCGACGCCTATGGCGATGTCGGGCCGGGCGGGCCTTCGCTGATGCCGGGCTGCATGGCGCTGCGCGCCGCGATCCGCGCCTTCGTCGCCCATGCCCGCTGGCAGGCGACGGGCGGCCCCGCGCCCATCGCCGAAATCTCCGGCTTCCTCGATGCCGCCGAGGATTGCCTGGCCGACACGAAACCCCGCCTGCTCGCCATCGGCGGCCTGTCGGGCACCGGGAAATCCACCCTCGGCCGGGCGCTGGCGCCGTACCTCGGCCCCGTGCCGGGCGCCCTGCACCTGCGCACCGATGTGATCCGCAAGGCGCTGAACGGCGTGGCCGAGACCGAGCCGCTGCCGCCCGACGCCTATGGCCCGGGCAAGAGCGAAGCGGTCTATGGCGCGCTCTTCGAGCAGGCCGCCGCCGCCTTCGCCACCGGCCGCAGCGTCATTCTCGACGGGGTCTTCGCCCATGAGGCGGAACGGGCGGCGGCGCGGGCGATCGCGCCCCGGGCCTTCACCGGCCTGTGGC
>NZ_JBAQRT010000235.1:0-7557 GCF_049306435.1 Zavarzinia sp. | reverse complement strand
CGGCTAGCCGGGGCGAGACGCCGGGGCCGGGGGGCGACAGGGCGGTGCAGCGGGACATTCGGCGCTTCATCTGGCGGTATTCGGCGGCGTCGCAATTCGCCATGCTCGGCCTTGCGCTCGCCTCCTTTCCCTTCCTCTGGCTCTATTACGAGATGCCGAAGGAAATCGTGGCGCTGCTGGGCTCGGGCCCCGATCAGATACCGCGTCTGTTCGGCATCGAGTTGCCCGGCCAGGCTTTCGGCCTTGTAATCGACCGGCCGCTCGTCCTTGGCCTGCAGTGCCTGATCCTGCTCGCGCTCGTCGTGATCAACCTGCGGTTCCGCTTCTGGATCAGCCGGCTGCGCAATCTGACGCTCGAGAGAGCGCTGCGTCGCATCCGCTTCCAGATCCTCGCCCTCGTGCTGCGCTTTCCGCTGCACGCCTTTCGCCAGCGGACGGCGGGCGAGACCCTGGCGGCCATGGGCGGCGATCTCGAGAGCCTGTGCGGCCATGTCGGCGACACGGTCTCGGTCCCGGCCTATCAGGGCGGTACACTCGCCGTCATCATGATCTTCCTGATCTGGCAGGACCCGCTGATCGCGGCCGCCGCCGCCTCGATCTATCCCCTGAGCATGGTGGTGGTGCCTCGCCTGCAGCGGAAGGTGAACGAATTGTCGCGGGAAAGGGGCGGCCTGATGCGCGGCCTCGGCGAGCGGATCGACGAGACCTTCCGCCTCGTGACCGACATTCACGCCAACGACCAGACGCGCTGGACCCGGGCCTGGCTGGGTGCCCAGCTGGCCCAGATCTTCCGCGTCCGCTTCGACATCGACCAGCGCAAGTTCGCCATCAAGGCCATCAACACCCTGCTGCAGCAGACCGGCCCCGTGCTGTTCTATGGCGCCGGTGGCCTGATGGTGCTCGAGGGGCGGCTGGATGTCGGCACGCTGATCGCGGCGATCGCCGCCCACAAGGACATGGCCACCCCCTGGCGCGAGTTGCTGGACTGGTATCAGGGCCGGGAAGATGCCCGGGTGAAATATGAAAACGTGCTTCGCCTGTTCAACCGGCCGGACCTTCTGCCCGAATCGCGCGACGCCCTGCCCGACGAGGCGGTGAACTTCCGTGGCCAGGCGATCACCGTCGAGGATCTGGTGGTCCGCGACGAAGGCGATGCCACCCGCCTCGACCGGGTGCGCCTGACCCTGGCCCCCGGCCGGCTGACCGCCCTTGTCGGTCCCTCGGGCGGCGGGCGGGAAGTGCTGGCGCAGGCGCTCTGCGGCCTTGTCGAACCGGCGGCGGGCCGCATCAGCATCGCCGGGCAGGACCTTGCCCGCCTGCCCGCCTCCCTCGTCAACCGGCGCATCGCCTATGTCGGGCCGGGCAGCGGCCTGCAGGCCCGCTCCATCGCCGACAATCTCGCCTTCGGCCTGCAGCGCCAGCCGGGCGGCGGCGGCGGTCAGGACCTGCGCGAGGCCCTGTTGTCGGGCAATCCGGCCGATCCGATCGAGACGGACTGGGTCGATTATGCCGCCGCCGGTGTCGCGGACCGCGAGAGCCTTCGGCTGCGCATGGTCGAGCTTCTGACCCGCCTCGGCTTTGGCGATGGCCTGTTCCGGCTGGGGTTGCAGGCCCGCCTGCCGGCCGGCGCCGACGACCGGCTACGCGCCGGGATCGTCGCCGCCCGCGCCGCCCTCGCCGAGGCCCTTCACGCGCGGGGGCTGCGGGGCCTGATCGCCCGTTTCGAGGACGATCGCTACAACGACCACGCCACGCTGGCCGAAAACCTCCTGTTCGGCCTGCCGACCGATCCGGCCATCGATGCCGACCGTCTGGCCGATCACCCGCTGATCCACGGGCTGCTGGAGCGCAGCGGCCTGCTGGGGCGCCTGTTCGGCGCGGGCAAGACCATCGCGGCCGTGATGATCGAACTGTTCGCCGATCTCGATCCCGGCCACGAGATGGTGCGGCGCTTCGCCCTCGTCACCCCGGCCGAGCTGCGTCACCTGAGCGCCATCGCCGGCCACCCGGAAGCCGCCCTGACCCGGGCCGACCGCGCCCTGCTGACCAATCTGCCGTTCCGCGTGGTCGCCGCGCGCCACCGGCTGAACGCCCTCGACGACGGTTTGAAGGCCGCCGTGGTCCGCGCCCGCCATCAGTTGCGGGACGCATGGCCGGGCGCCGGAATCGCCCGTTTCGACGCGGACGCGGTCAATCCCGCCGCCAGCATCCTCGACAATGTGCTGTTCGGGCGGATCGCGAGCGACCGCGCCGGGGCCGCGGGCCAGGTCCCGGCCCTCGCGGCGGAGATTCTGGACGGCCTTGGCCTCGGGGTCGCGTTACGCCTGCTGGGGCTCGATTTCGAGGTCGGCATCGCGGGCGCCCGGCTCAGCCTTGGCGAGCGGCAACGCATTTCCCTGGCGCGGGCGCTGCTGCGCCGGCCCGATGTGATCGTGCTCGACGATGTGCTGGGCGCCCTCGACAGCACCTGCCGGGGCGACATCCTGAGCATCCTGCGGGACGAGGCCAGCACCGGGGTCACGGTGGTCGCCGCCCTTGGCGACGCCGGCCATGCCGAAGGTTTCGACCGTATCCTGACACTTGAACGCGGCCGCATCTTGCAGCCCGGCTGAGGCCGTCGCATCCTGCGGCTGGAAATGGGGAAGAGTTGACATGAGCCTGAGCGAAGACGCCGCCACCCTGGCCGCCGTACCCTTGTTCCAGGGGGTGGACCCGGCCCGCCTGAAGCTGATCGCCTTCGCCGCCGAGCGACTGACCGTGCCCGCGGGCACGGAACTGGTGCGTCAAGGCGAGGCGGGTGACGCGGTCTATGTCGTCCTGTCGGGCGAAGCCTCCGCCTTCGTCACCGTCGCGGGCGGTGGCGAATTGCGTGTCGGGCCGGTGCCGGCCGGCACGCTGTTCGGCGAGGTCGCCCTGCTGGCCGACGTGCCGCGCACGGCGACGGTGCGGGCCGAGGGCGAGATGGCGGTGCTGCGTCTCGACGCCGACCTGTTCTTCGACCTGATCCAGGAATTCCCCGCCGTCGGCATCGCCGTCATGCGGGAACTGGCCCGGCGTCTCGACCGCTCCACCACCCTGCTGCACAGCCGCTGAGCGTCAGAAGCGGCGGCGGTAGCGCACCATGCCCAGCACCTCGTCGTCGGCCGCGGCCATGTTGCCCGGATCGACGACATAAAGCAGGTTGAAGCCAAGCAGGGCCTGATCGCCCAGCGGCAGGGCATAGTAGGCTTCCCAGTCGATCTCCCGCCCGTCGCCGCCCAGCGCCAGCGTGACCTTGTCGCCGTAAACCGTGCCGTCCGCCGTCCGGCCCAGCGGCCGGTCGATGGTGACATGGCCCGAGCTGGCGCGCAGCGGCTGATGGGCGCTGAAGCCCCAGTGATCGCCGGCCGCGAACGCATCCTGACCCAGCAGGCCGACCGTCCAGCTGTCGCTGGCGATAGCGCCGGCATCCGCGATGAAGGCGCCGGTATCCCGCGCCGAGGTCACCGCCCGGTCGTAGCGCAGATAAAGCGAGATTTTCTCGTCGAAGGCATAGGTCGCGCCGATGGAGACCTGGGCGGTTTCCGCGCCGCCGATCGACAGAAGCCCCTGGCCCGTGGCGCCCAGCATCTGGCCGTCCTCGACGACATAGCCAACAGCGGCCTCCAGCGTCAGATGGCGGCCGATATCCTGACGCAGGCTGGCCTGCGCCCCGGTCGCGCCGGTGCCGACATCGCTCGCGCCGTAAATGTCGTCAGGCCCGGCGCCGTTCATGACCGCGAGCGACAGATGACGCCCCCCGGCCAGTTCGCTGTCGAAACCAACAACCGCGCCATTATCGGCAAGACCGAGGGCGCCCGGGGTGAAGGCCCCTTCGGTCAGGGCCAGACCGGCCTCGATCGGCAGATGGTCGAGGGTGGGCGAGACTTCGGCGAAACCGGCGCGAAGCCCGGCAAAGCCCACCGTGGCTTCGTCGAAGGCAAGGCGCAGGACCGCGACCGTGCTGCTGGCGGTGACATTGGTGCTGGTCAGGGCGGCTTCGGCGCCGATGCCGCCCTGCCGCTCGCCGATCGAGAGGCGAAGGCCGGGCACGCCGCTGACCTCGGAGAAATGGCCTCGGCCAAAATCGCCAAAGGCCAGATCGGCGATCTTCGTGCCGCCGCGCGTCGTCACCAGGCTGGCCATATCGACGTCGAAGGCCGCGCCATCATGACTGTCGAACAGCGCCACCGGCGTTCCCGCCAGCGCCCGCACCAGGGAATCCCCCAGGACCGCGTTCGAGGACAGGGAGGTGCCAGCCGTGGTCGCCGAGCCATCGGTCAGGACATTGCTGCCGACCGAGGCGGTGACCAGGGTGCCGATCGGGCTGGTCGCGGCCGCGAGGTTCATCAGGCCCTGGCCGTACAGCGTGGTGTCGGCGTAGATGCCGGTATCCTTGGCCGTGGTCAGCAGGCGCGAGACCACCTGCGCCGGCGTCAGTTCGGGGAAGCGCGACATGACGACGGCCAGCCCGCCCGAAACCAGCGCGGCGGCCATGGAGGTGCCGGTCATCGTGATGTAACCGCCCCCCGCATCGGTGGCGAGGATGCTGGTGCCCGGCGCGGCGAGGCACCAGGCCGCCGCCTTGCCGCAGGCATTGGCATAGGACGCCAGCGTGCCATCGGTGCCGACGGCGGTGACCGCGACCACCATGGATTTGGTCAGCGTATCGTAGAGCGGCACCATGACCGTCGCATTGGGCTGATCGGCGCCGGCATTGCCGGTCGAGAAGACGACGACGGTGCCACGATCCGTCGCGTGACGAACCGCCGAGATCAGGGCCGAGGGCGTGGCGTCGGTCGGGCTGGAGCCCCAGCTGTTGTTGACGATGTCGGCGCCGGCATCGGCGGCATAGATGATGCCGTCGTAGGGGGCGCGGGTTTCGCTGTAATTGTCGGTGTCGAAGGTTGTGAGGGGCAGGATGCTGGCCGACCAGGCGATACCCTCCATGCCGGTGCTGTCGTGGCTGGCGGCGATGGTCCCCGCGAGGTGGGTGGCATGACTGTCGGGGGTCGAATCGCCGATCCAGTTATAGCCGCCGCTGGCGATCTGGCCCGAGAGTTCACTGACCGAGGTATCGACCTGGCCATCGTTCACCGCGACCACGATGCCCTGGCCCGAAGCCCCGGTGGCCCAGGCGGTGCTGGCCCCCACCATGGCAAGGGCGGCCTGGCGTTTATACTCCGTGGTCTCGAAGACGCTGGCCACCGTGGGAACCAGGGCCGAGACCGTCGTGGTCGGCGTGGTCGGCGTGGTCGTGGTCGTGGTGGCCGGCGCCGTGGTCGTAGCGCCACTGCTGCCGCTATTGCCGCCACCCCCGCCGCCACCGCAGGCGGACAGAAGGGCAGCCAGGGAAACCGAGACGCACAGGAACAGGCACCGCGTGGTGGCGGGACGGAGATGCTGGGGCATGATCCTTGTCCTCCCGGACTTGGTTTATTTTGCCCCCACATTGAATATTCAACCCCCTAATAAACCCATAACGGTTGCATATCGGCCTCAGATTTCAAGAGTCAGCATCACCGGCACATGGTCGGACGGCTTTTCCCAGCCCCGCGCCTCGCGCAGCGTCCGGGTCGAGACCAGGCCGCCGGCCAGATCCGGGGTGACCCAGATATGGTCGAGACGGCGCCCCTTGTCGGCGGCATTCCAGTCGGCGGCGCGGTAAGACCACCAGGAATAGAGCTTCTCGCTCGGCGGCACGAAGTGGCGCACGGCATCGACCCAGTCGTGGGACACCTGCACCTCGGCCAGCAGCGCGGTCTCGACCGGGGTGTGGCTGACCACGTCGAGCAGTTTCTTGTGGCTCCAGACGTCATGTTCCAGCGGCGCGACATTGAAATCGC
Organism: Zavarzinia sp.; assembly: GCF_049306435.1. Lineage (NCBI taxonomy): Bacteria > Pseudomonadati > Pseudomonadota > Alphaproteobacteria > Rhodospirillales > Zavarziniaceae > Zavarzinia > Zavarzinia sp. The sequence continues at coordinate 1,693 of NZ_JBAQRT010000235.1, read as the reverse complement.
CGACCACGATGGCGCGTTTTTCCGTCTTCCGGCGCCTGTCGCCCCAGGCGACCATCTCGCGCAGGAATTTCAGCTTGTGATCGAACTTGGGGTTCGCCACCGGGTCCGGCTCGTCGCCGCCCGCCGGGATATAGAAATTATCCAGCAGCAGGCCATCCTCGAAGCGGACACGCAGGTGGCGGGCATCGCCCATGGCGACCCAGTCGTCCTTTTCCACCGTCTTGAACGGCAGTTTCGAGGCGATGGCGACGCCGTGGTAACCCTTCTGCCCGGCGATGGCGAGATGGGGATAGCCCGCCTCGATCAGGGCATTGCGCGGGAAGCTGTCGTCGATCGTCTTGATTTCCTGCAGGCACAGGACATCCGGCGCCTCGGCGGCCAGGAACTGTTCGACGATGCCGATGCGCAGCCGCACCGAATTGATGTTCCAGGTCGCGATGGTGATGGCCATGGAGATTCCGTTCAGCCGGGCAATGCCGGCGCATCGAGAAAAGTGACTTCGCAATCGGATTGCGGCAGCGCCCTGCAGGCGAGGATGAGGCCGGCCGCGGCCTCCTTCTCCGGCAGGGCGAAACCGGCGTAGGGCTTCATGTCCACCGTGCCCGAGACCAGCACCGACTTGCAGCGGCCACAGGTGCCGCCCCGGCAGAAGAAGGGATAGTCGAGATCTTCCTCCAGCGCGGCGTCGAGGATGGTCATGCCGCGCGGTACGTCGATCTCAACCCCGAACTGCGGAAGTTTTACCCGATACGCCATGCCAACCCCCTGCCGCCTCGCCGGACCCTAGGCAAGGCGACGGCCGGCGTCAAATGCTCAGGAAATGGTGCCGAGGCCCTTGGTGATGCCCTTCTCCAGCGCGGCACGGACGATCCCGCCGATGAAGGGCAGCTTGCCCTCGAAGACGATCGTATAGTCGAGCCGGCTGCCGCCGCCCGGTGTCGCCGAGAAGCGCATGGTACCGAGGTGGTTCTTCAGCGGGCTGCCCTTGGTGATGCGGTATTCGATCAGCTCGTTCTCGACCGCGCGGGTCACCGTTTCCTCGAACGGGCCGCCCACCGGCATCTTCAGCCGACGGACGGAGCCCGCGCCGTTGCGGCTGGTGTCGCCATCCCGCAGCCTGGTGATCTTCGCCGGGGCGAAGACCGCGTTCAGGTTCTCGTGTTCCGCCAGGCGGGCGTAAAGCTCGGCGACCGGCGTCCTGAAGTCGCGGACGATATGAATGCGCTGCTGGCCCATGGTCGCTCTCCCCGATTTTTTGTCAGATTCCGAGAGTAAGGGCCGGACCGGGCACCCGGCAAGTGCCCATCCCGGGCACCTCAGCCGATGGTCATCAGCCAATGGTCATCAAACTGGCGTTGCCGCCGGCCGCCGCCGTGTTGGTGCTGACCGACACTTCCTCGACCAGCATTTCCAGCCGATAGTCCGCCGCGCCGGTGGCGACACCGTCGAGGCCGAGGATCGGTCCCGTCTCGATCGCCGCCAGCGCCCGCGCGAATTCGGCCAGCGTGTCGCTGTCGCCCTCGAACAGCGCGGCGGCGAGCGGGCCGGCGGCATCGATCCCCGAGACCGTCTCGACATGGGCGGCAAGGTCGGCCGGCAGTCCGGCCAGGGCTTCCGCCGCCGGGCTCGCCGCCTCGACCACCAGACGGTTGCCGGTCGCGAGCACGGCGGCGAATTGCGTCAGCAGCCCTTC
>NZ_JBAQRT010000234.1:0-7049 GCF_049306435.1 Zavarzinia sp. | reverse complement strand
ACGGCAAGGTGCTGGAAGGCGCGACCGAGGGCAATCTCTGCATCGCCGACAGCTGGCCCGGCCAGATGCGCACGGTCTACGGCGATCACGAGCGCTTCGTGCAGACCTATTTCTCGACCTACCCGGGCAAATATTTCACCGGCGACGGCTGCCGCCGCGACGAGGACGGTTACTACTGGATCACCGGTCGGGTCGACGACGTGATCAATGTCTCGGGCCACCGCATGGGCACCGCCGAGGTGGAATCCGCCCTCGTCGCCCACGCCAAGGTCGCCGAGGCCGCCGTCGTGGGCTACCCGCACGACCTCAAGGGCCAGGGCATCTATGCCTATGTCACCCTGAACGCCGGCGAGGAGCCCTCGGACGCTCTCAGGAAGGAACTGGTCGCCTGGGTCCGCCGCGAGATCGGCCCGATCGCCAGCCCCGACCTCATCCAGTTCGCCCCCGGCCTGCCCAAGACCCGCTCGGGCAAGATCATGCGCCGCATCCTACGCAAGATCGCCGAGAACGAGTTCGGCTCCCTCGGCGATACCTCGACCCTCGCCGACCCCTCCGTCGTCAACGACCTGATCGAGAACCGACAGAACACGTAAGGACGACCCACCCCCCCCCCCTCCCCGCCCTTCCGGGCGGAGAGGGGGGGATGGGGAACCGCCGCTCGACCTTCCGGGTATCTGTTCATTCCCGGGATGGGGGACATGCGAGCCTTGCTCATATTGCAATTCCGCCACGCCTCGCTGCATTGCATCATGAAATTGTGCATTGCTTGCGAGGTTCTCCATGTTGCGCGTGTTCGCTTTCGCCGCCGCCGTCTGCGTGCTGGCTGTCCCGGCGCTGGCCGCGGAAGCCCCGGCGGGCTTCGTCAAGACCCAGGCCGGCCTTCTGGGCATTGCCCCGCTGAATGACAAGATCGCCCTTGGTGGTGCCCATCTGCTATGCCGTGAAGCGGCTGTCGTGGCCGTCACCCCGGACATTCCGGGCAGCGCCAGCCGGCAGGTGGCGCGCGAGGCCTATCGCGGTATCGCCCAGCGCCTGTCCGCGACCGAGGCGGGCGCCGATGCCCTGTTGATCGAAGGTCTGCGCGACGCCGGCATGGCCGATGCATCGCCCGAGACGGTGACGGCCCTCGCCGAACGGACGCGCCAGGGCCTTGCCTCCCGCCTGTTCCAGGTCAACCCGGCGACGGCACAGGAAATCGCCGTCACCTGCAGGGCGCTGGCGGCCTCGGCCTTCGACGATATCAATAGCCGCGTCGCCGCCCGCTGAGGGCGAGGGCTGACTCCCGGCCTGGGGGTCAGCCCAGCTTCTTTTCGATAGTCTCGACCAGCGTGCGCAACACCTTGATGCGGGCGAAATTCTTGTCCTCCGCCTCGATCAGGCTCCAGGGCGCGATTTCGGTCGAGGTCCGGGCCACCATCTCGATCACGGCCTCGTCATAATCAGCCCGTTTCTCGCGATTGTGCCAGTCATCCGACGTGATCTTGTAGCGCTTGTAGACGACCTTCTGGCGTTCGCGAAAGCGGCGCAACTGTTCCTCGGGCGACACCACCATGAAGAATTTGGCGATGATCATGTCGGAATCGACCAGCTCCTGCTCGAGTTCGTTGATCTCGGCATAGGCCCGGCGCCAAACCGACTCGGTCAGCAGGTGATCGACGCGCTCGACCAGGACCCGGCCGTACCAGGAACGATCGAACATCACCATCTGCCCACGCGGCGGCATGTGGCGCCAGAAGCGCCACAGATAGGGGTGAGACCTCTCCTCCTCGCTCGGGGCGGCGATCGGCACGATGCGGTAGAATCGGGAGTCCAGCGCCTCCGCCACCCGGCGGATTGCTCCCCCCTTGCCCGCGGCATCATAACCCTCGAACAGGGCGATGATGCCGTGGCCATGCAATGCCTTGTCGCGCGACAATCTTGCCAGCCGGCCCTGCCAGTGGGGCAAGGCCTGCTTGTAGTCATCCTTCGGCATGTGAAGGCCAAGGTCGAGCGCGCTGAGCACATTGGTGCTGCCGAGGTGGCTGAGGGACTGCGAAGCCGCCCGGCGCCGTGCCGGTTTCCGCGTGACGAGAGGCTTCGGCGCATGGTCCGCCGCCTCGTCCTGGGCCGCGACGACACGGGAGATTTCGTCGACCAGAGTGCGGGCGACGGCGATTTCGCGATATTGCCGGTCCAGCCCCTCGATGACGAACCAGGGCGCGGCCCCGGTCGAGGTTTCGCGTACCGTCCGTTCGGCGATATTGCGGATCCGGCGATAGGCCCGGGACCGCTTCCAGTCTTCCCGGGTCACGCGCCAGCTGGTCTCGGCATTGGCTTCCAGCGCTTCCAGACGCTTCTTCTGTTCCCTGGCGCTGAGATGGAACCAGAACTTGATGATCAGGGCGCCCTCGTCGACCATCATCTGCTCGAAGCGCTTGATCGTCTCGAGTTCGATATCGAAATGCGCCTTGTCGCTGCGCCGCTTCAGCCGGTCTTCCATCGGCGGGCCGTACCAGCCGGCGAAATAGACCCCGATCCGCCCCTTGGCCGGGAGCTGGCGCCAGAAACGCCACATGACCGGCCGGCATCGTTCCTCGTCATTCGGCGATTGATCCGGCACCGCTTCGACATAACGCGGATCGAACAATTCCCCAATGAGATGCGCCGTTTCACTGCGGCCGGCACCGATGACACCGGCGACGATGATCAGCACCTCGGTCGACCGGCGATTGATCAACTCTGTCTGCAGATGGATCAGCCGGGCGCGCAGGCGCGGCATTTCGCGATCATAGGCGGCCTTGTCCAGCCGGTTGCCGATCTCCGCGCTTTCGAACATCTGTTCCGCTTCCTTCGCCCAGGGCGGTGACAGGGTTCCCCAACCACCTCGACGACGCAACGGTACAAATGAAAAGGGGCCGCGGCATGACCGCGGCCCCCATCATCATGCGTCGACTGGTGCCGATCAGGCGCCCAGCAGGCCGGTCAGCGAACCGAGCGGGTTACTGGCCGTATCGAAGCTGCCCGTCAGGGTCTCGATCAGGCTACCCAGCACCGGGATATCGCCGAGCGCCGAAGCGTCCGGCAGACCACCGCCACCGAGGAGCGAGGCGAGCGAGCCGAGATCGCCCAGCGAGCTGGCACCGGCGATATCGCCCGACAGCAGGCCGTTCACCGCATCGAGCACCGGATCAAGCGCGCCATCGGTCGGGCCGACCAGCGCGTCGACCAGGCCGGTCACCGGACCGAGCGGACCCGAGGCCATGTCGGTCACGCCGTTGAGCGGGCCGGTCAGCGGGGCCAGGGCACCGGTGGTCGGATCGACCAGCGTATCGACCACACCGGCGACCGGCTCCAGCGGGGTGCCACCAAGCAGATTGGCGACAACACCCTGAACCTCATCGATCGCACCCACCGAGCCGGCACCGCCGAGGCTGCCGCCGGCGAGACCGGTCAGGGTACCGACCAGATCGCCAAGCACCGGCACGCCTTCCAGCGGATTGCTGCCGGCACCCGGCAGACCGGGCAGGCCGCCCGCGCCGAGATCCGTCAGAGCGCTGACCAGATCACCAACCACCGGGATACCCGCGAGGGCCGCGGTCGGATCGGTCGGAAGACCACCCGAGCCCAGGTCCGTCAGGGCGCTGACCAGATCGCCAACCACCGGGATACCCGCGAGGGCCGCGGCCGGATCGGTCGGCAGGCCACCCGAGCCCAGGTCCGTCAGGGTCCCGACGAGGTCGCCCAGCACCGGAACGCCTTCCAGCGGGTTGGAGCCGCCACCCGGCAGGCCGATGTCGCCAGCGAGCAGGTCATGCACGCCATCGAGCACCGGATCGAGCGCGCCGCCATTCGGGCCGGCGAGGACATCGACCAGCTGGGTCACCGGGCCGAGAGGGCCGGTCGCGGCATCGGTGACGCTATTCAGCTGACCCGTTAGCGGGGCGAGAGCACCGGCCGTCGGATCGATCAGCATGTCGACCGCGTCGGCGACCGGAGCCAGCGGGGTGCCGTCGAGCAGATTGCCGACGATGCCCTGCACTTCGGAGATCGCGCCGCCACTGGTGCCACCGCCAAGGCCGCCGCCGGCAAGACCGGTCAGGGCACCAGCGAGATCACCCAGCACCGGAACGCCTTCCAGCGGGTTGGAGCCGCCGGTCGGCAAGCCGCCCGCGCCAAGATCCGTCAGCGCGCCGACAAGATCGCCAACCACCGGAATACCCGCGAGGGCTTCGGTCGGATCGGTCGGCAGACCGCCCGAGCCAAGGCTGGTCAGGGCACCGACGAGATCGCCCAGCACCGGAACGCCTTCCAGCGGGTTGCTGCCGCCGGTCGGCAGACCGCCGCCGGCAAGACCCGTCAGGGCACCGGCGAGATCACCGAGCACCGGAACGCCTTCCAGCGGGTTGGCGCCGCCGGTGGACAGGCCGCCGCTCAGGGTCGAGCCGCTGAGCAGTTCATTCACCGCATCGACGACCGGGGCGAGTTCGCCATTGCTCGGACCCGCCAGGCCATCGACGATCTCGGTCACCGAAGCCAGCGGGCCGTTGCCGCCGATGCTGGAAACATCGTTCAGCTGACCGGTCAGCGGCGCCAGGGCACCGGTGGTCGGATCGACCAGCATGTCGACCGCGCCAGCCAGCGGCTCGAGCGGGGTGCCGTTCAGCAGATCGCCGACGACGTCCTGGACCGTGTCGATCAGGCCGCCGTTCACATTGCCGCTGTCGGCGTTCTGGCTGGCCAGATCCTGCACGCCATTGGTGGTCGAGCCGAGGACCGAACCATTGGTCCCGGCCAGGGCATCGACGATCTCGGTCACGCCGGCGAGCGGTGCGTTGTCCTCGACGCTGGTGACGGCGTTCAGCTGACCGGTCAGCGGCGCCAGGGCACCGGTTTCCGGATCGACCAGCATGTCGACGCCATCGGCCAGCGGCTGCAGCGGCGTGCCATCGGCGAGATTGCCGACCACGTCCTGCACGAGGTCGATCAGACCGCCGTTGTAATCGCCACTGTTGGCATCCTGGCTGACCGTGTCCTGCACGCCGTCGAGGACGCCGCCGAGGGACGAGTCGCTGCTGCCCGCCAGGGCGTCGACGATGTCGTTCACCGGCGAAAGCGGCGCATTGACGACACTGTCGGTCACGTCATTCAGCGGCCCGGTGAGCGGCGCGAGGGCGCCGGTTTCCGGATCGACGAGCGTATCGACCGCATCGGCGACCGGAGCCAGCGGCGTGCCGTCCAGCAGGTTGCCGACAACGTCCTGGACAGTGTCGATCAGGCCGTTGGAGCCATCGGCCCCACCGCCGCCACCGCCACCGCCACCGCCGCCGCCACCGCCACCGCCGCCACCGCCGTTGCCGCCATTACCGCCGCCCGAACCGCCACCGCCGATCGGCAGATCGCCACCGCCGGCCCGGCTGATCTGACGCAGGCCGAAGCCCGAGCCGACCGTGTTGAAGAGGTTGTTGCGCAGAATGCCCGTCCGCTGCAGATCGATCAGCGTCGCGCCGCCCGAAGCCTGCTTGGTGCGGTTGGTGTCGACCAGATTGGTCGACGGGGCGAGGTAGAAGCGGACGCCGCCGAAGCCGGTCGCGCCGTCTTCGTCGAACATGCCCGTGGCGAACAGGGCAACGCCCGGCACATCCGTGAGCAAGGCTTCGATACCGACATCGCCGCCAACACCGGTGTCTTCGGCATAGGCGACACCCGCACCGAGGCGCAGGTTCGGATTGACATAGATCGAGGCGCCCACGCGGCCGTAGAAGCTGTCCTCGACGACATCGCCCCACTGATACCCGGCAAGACCTTCGAGGGTCACATTGTCGAGATAGTATTCGGCGATACCGGCGACCGCATACTGCTTCATGCCTTCGACGTAGTAACCGCCACCGGCCGCGCCGACCATGAACTGCTGCGGATCACGGTAGAAGAGCTGGGCGGCGCCGCCAGCGAAGCCCGCCTCGTCGGCGACCACGCCAGCGACGGCATCGACCTGGAAGCCAAAGCTGTGACCGATCGGAAGCGCCACCGAGGCGGTCCCACCGTAGAGCGCGCCGTTATCGTCGCCGCCGCCCAGAAGGTCGAACTTGCCATTGACCCCGGCGACCGCATCGTTCCCGTAACCGAACTGGTCGCCGGAAACAGGCACCGCATCCTGTGCGGAGCTCCAGGTCGCGACCGCCAGGGTCGAGACCAGCGCCGTCGAGGAAAGCACGACCTTAAGCCGCCCGCCCGATACAGACCTGAAAGGTCCACGCTGTCCGTGTTTCATTTTTTCCCGCCTCGTCAGCACTTGGCACTGTGCCCTAATGTGACTTGGGTGCCCCAAGCCGCCTGGATCGTCAAAAACAGCTGCCTCCAATTTGGGGGATAGACCCACCATACTTGAGACAACAACTCCCGCATCGTCAGTATCCATCCCGATTTCATTGTCGGAACCGATCTGCGAGCCTGGATGCTTCACGAACAGGATTGTGTGACGGACGCCTGCTCAATTCGATTACGAACACCGCCGGAATAGAGGCTACCCGCCTATGCTTCCACCAATCTGGTTGGATAGGCCGGCACGGGCCGTTACCCGCAGCCCTTCAAAAGGGTATTCTGACTGCCCCCATCCCGTTAACCTTAACTTCTTTGGCCTTACTTCCGGGCGCCACGGCACCTCCGGCGTTATTCCCAGTTTGGGATTCCCCGGATCGCTAATCTTCCGCGGTGCGACATTTTCGCCGCGCCTTTCGGCGGCCGGATCACCCGGCGGAAAGGTGATGGCCGTCACAAGGCACCCGGCATCGGTGTGAGCTTGCTCACTTTCTTCGGCGCACCCGGGGCGTAGATTGATCTCAGGTCAGGGCGATACAGCACAGGCGCCCCGAACCGGTACTGTTCAACCTGAGACCATGGGGATCTTCATCATGAGCAACGAACTGAGCATCAAGCGCGGCACCAGGACCGATCCGGCCGATGTCGCCGCCATCGACAAGTCCAAGCTCGGCATCCTGCTGGCCAAGCCGCCGCAGACCGAGACCGAGGGTCAGGCCGCCTACAGCGGCTATACCCAGTGCCCCTGGTGCGGC
>NZ_JBAQRT010000233.1:0-2328 GCF_049306435.1 Zavarzinia sp. | reverse complement strand
GTCTCGTGAAGCTCTTCCGCGGGCGGCAGGGGCTTTGTCGTCGGCGCCGGCGGGATCGGCGTTTTCACCCGCTGCGGCGGGGCCGGATTGGCCCTTTCGCTGATCACGTCGACGATCTCGACCGAGTAGATCTCGGGTTCGGGCAGGGGCCGGGCGAACTGCGGCAGGCCGAACACCATGAGGGCGATCAGCAACAGATGCAGGATACCGGAAACAATGGCTGCGCCCTTGCGCATGATCGGGACCGAACCTTCGTCTTCTTACGCGTTACGTCTACTTGGCGGGCGGCAGGGCGATCAGGGCGACCTTGGTGAAGCCCGCCGATTTGATCAGGCCCATGGTCTCCATGACCTTGCCGTAATTGATGGCCTGGTCGCCGCGGACATAGATGCGCGTCTCCGGCCCCTGCTTGGCGCTGGCCTGGAGCTGCGCGACCAGCGTGTCCTTGGTCACCTCGTTGTCGCCGATGAAGAGGCGGCCCTCGCCATCGACGGAAACGATCACCGGCTTGTCGTCCTGGGGCAGGCTGTCGGCCTGGGTCGTCGGCAGGTCGACCGGCACGCCGACGGTCATCAGCGGCGCCGCGACCATGAAGACGATCAGCAGCACCAGCATGACGTCGACCATGGGGGTGACGTTGATGTCGCCCATGGGCGCGCGGCCGCGCCGTCCGCCCCGCCTGCCGCCACCGCCGAGGGAAGCGCCCATGGCTCAGCTCCTCCGCTCGTCGACCTGGCGCGACAGGATGGCCGAGAATTCGTCGGCGAAACCTTCGAGCCGGCCCTGGAAGCGGCCGACATCGGACGACAGCTTGTTGTAGGCGATGACCGCCGGGATGGCGGCGACGAGGCCGAGCGCGGTCGCGAACAGCGCCTCGGCGATACCGGGCGCCACCACCGAGAGCGAAGTGTTCTTGGAGATCGCGATCGAAGAGAAGGAGTTCATGATGCCCCAGACCGTGCCGAACAGGCCGACGAAAGGCGCGGTCGAGCCGACGGTGGCGAGGAAGCCGAGATAGCGCTCCAGCCCGTCCAGCTCGCGGTTGAGGGCGACGCGCATGACCTTGGAGATCCGCTCCTGCAGGCCGGTGGCGAGGGCCGCGCCGGGCACCGCCAGACGCTCGGTCGCCCGGCGCCATTCGCGCATGGCGGCGACGAAGACGAGGGCCAGCGGGTGATCCGGCCGCGCCTGGATGCGATCGTAGAGATCGTCGATCGAATTGCCGGACCAGAAGGCTTCCTCGAACTGGTCGGCCTGGACCTGGACCCGGCGCAGGCGGCGCAGCTTGTCGATGATGATCGCCCAGGACCAGAAAGACGCCAGCAGCAGCAGGATGACGACGAGTTTCACCACCCAGTCGGCCTGCATGAACAGGCCCATGATCGACATGTCGGGCGCGGCGGCGCCCCCGAGACCGGTGGCGGCGATATCGCCCACGGGCGCGGTCAGCGCACCCGCCGTTGCATCAGGGTTCATTTCGGTTTCCCGTTTGAAGATGGTTGTTCTTGAATCTCGAAGGGGGCGAAAGCGTGGCGAACCGGGTCCGGAAAGCGCCGTGGCCGGCCCTGACGGTCAAGGCAGGCGATTCGGACCGTTGCCTGTGTCATGATTTCAACACCCCGGCGCACGATCTGAAGCGATTCCATGCTGGCGCCCTTCAGCACCTTCAGCCTGGTTTCGACGACGAGGGCATCGTCCAGGCGGGCCGGGCGGGCATAATCGATATCGATCCGCTTCACGACGAAGGCCAGCGGATCGTCGCCCTCCATCATCGCGTTCTGGTCGATGCCGATCTGGCGGGCGAAGTCGCTGCGCGCCCGCTCCATGAATTTCAGATAATTGGCGTGATAGACGATGCCGCCCGCGTCCGTGTCCTCGAAATAGACCCGCAGGGGCAGCCAATGGGCGCCTTCGGCCAGCACCCCCACCTGGGGGCCCAGCGCCATGACATCAGGCATCATCCACCTCACCGAGCAGCGGCAGCTGCGCAATGTCGGGGCGATCCGGCATGGCAAGGCCGAGATGCCGGAACGCCGCCTGCGTCAACATGCGCCCTCTTGGTGTGCGCTGCAACAAACCTTGCTGGATCAGATAGGGTTCGATGATTTCCTCGATCGCGTCGCGCGGCTCGGACAGGGCGGCCGCCATGGTCTCGACCCCGACCGGCCCGCCGCCGTAATCGCGCGCGATCGCCGAAAGATAGCGATGGTCCATGGCGTCGAGGCCACGGCCATCGACCTCGAGCCGGGTCAGGGCGGCATCCGCGACCCGGGCATCGATCGCCCCGGCCTTGGCGACGAGGGCGAAATCGCGCACCCGGCGCAGCAG
>NZ_JBAQRT010000232.1:0-13152 GCF_049306435.1 Zavarzinia sp. | reverse complement strand
GCGCGGGGGGGAACATCTGTCGCCCGCCGCCCTCGGCGAATGGGGCCTGCGCGGCCTCGCCCTTCTGGTGGCGGCGCTGATCGCCGGCGCCGGCCTGTCGGGCGATCCCTTCACCCTGACGCTGCTGACCTTCAGCGCCGATGCCTTCGGTCTTGTTCCGCTGTGGCGTGGCGGTGGCCTGGCCGCCGCGCTGCAGCTTGGGGCCGTCGTGCTCGGCCTTGGCCTGATCTTCCTCGCCTGCCGGCCGCTGCCCGGGCTCGATACCGCGCCCGGGCGGGCCCTGGCCGCCGCTTTCGGCGCGCCCTTGCGCGCGTTTTTCCGTGAGTTCGGCGGGTTGGCGGGGCCGATTCTCGCCCTCATCTGCGTCTATCGCCTGTCGGATTTCGTGCTCAACATCATGAATCCCTTCTACCTCGATCTCGGCTTTTCCAAGATCGAGGTCGCCGAGGTGCGCAAGGTCTTCGGCATGGTGATGACCATGGCCGGGGTCTTCCTCGGCGGCTGGGCGGTGGCGCGGCTGGGAATCTTGCGGGCGCTGGTGATCGGGGCTTTCGCCGGGCCGCTGTCCAATCTGGTCTATGCCGGGCTCGCCATGTCCGGCCCCCAGATCGAGGTTCTCTTCGTCGCCATCGGCCTCGACAATCTGGCTTCCGGCTACGCCGGGACCTGCCTCATCGCCTATATGTCCGGCCTGACCTCGGCCGGTTTCACGGCGACCCAATATGCGCTGTTCTCGTCGCTCTATGCCCTGCCGGGCAAGCTCATCGCCTCGCAGTCGGGGCGGATCGTCGAGGGCGCGGCCCATTCCGCCGATGCCGGGGGCTTCGCCGCCGTGCTCGCGCCCCTGATGTCAGGCCTGCCGCCCGAGGCTTTCGCCGAAGGCGCCGCCAAAGTGGGGACATCGGCGGCCGGGCTCGGCGCTGGATATGTCACATTTTTTCTGTATTCAGTGGTGATTGGCCTGTTCGCCGTCATCCTTTGCCTCGCCGTCGCGGCGCGTCAGGGGAGACGGGTGAAGCGGCCGGTAACAGGGGATGCCGAGCCGGTTTGACCGCGCGGCCCCCCCGGGTCTAAGGTGAGCAATTGTCACGGTGTCGCCCCAGCCAGGGGGCCGCCGTAGCGGAGGGGGCGTAACGTCGGCGAGGTCAGAGGATCGGGGGCACCCGGACTGGCACCCGGCACGCGCATGAAGCAGGATGAACGTGGCACTGAACAGCGTGAAGACCGAGGACGTGGCGAGCGAAGCCGCCCCCGTCCGGCGACAGGTCGATATCGGCAAGCTCGAAGTGCGCCTGGCGCGCGACGGCGCGGAATTGCTTGCCGCGCAGCGCCTGCGCTATCGCGTTTTCTACGACGAGATGGGCGCGACGCCGTCGCCTGCCGCGGCGGCGGAACGGCGCGATTTCGATCATTTCGATCCCCTGTGCGACCATCTTCTGGTCATCGATCACGGGGTCGCGGAAGCGGAGGGGCCGGCCGTGGTCGGCACCTACCGCCTGCTGCGCGAGGACGTGGCGCGCGCGCATGGCGGTTTCTATTCCGCCGGGGAATTCGACCTGTCCTTCCTCGAGAAGAACCGCAAGCCGGGGGATAATTTCCTCGAGCTCGGCCGTTCCTGCGTCGCACCAGAATACCGCACCAACGCGGTGATTCAGATGCTGTGGCGGGCCATCGCCGGCTATATCGTCGAACACAAGATCAGCCTGATGTTCGGCTGTGGCAGCCTGCCCGGCACCGACCCGGAGGCGCTGGCGGTGCCTCTGTCCTATCTCTACCACAACCACATGGCCCCGCCGGAGCGGCGCGTGCGCGCCCTGCCCGGGCGCTATGTCGAGATGAACCGCCTGCCCAAGGAAGCGATCCGCCCGCGCGACGGCCTGCGCACCCTGCCGCCGCTGATCAAGGGCTATCTGCGCCTCGGCGGCTATATCGGCGACGGCGCGGTGATCGACCAGGAATTCAAGACGGTCGACTGTTTCATCATGGTGCCCTGCGACACCCTGACCGAACGCTACATGACCCGCTATCAGATGGGCGAATCGGCCGAATAGGCCGCGTCCCGGATCGCCGCGTCCCGGATTGAGGGCATGAAAAAGGCGGCGGGGGCTTGCAGCCCGCCGCCGCCTTCGCAGGTATCGGATCAGACGCCGGCGTCGAGGGTGGTGACCTCTTCGATGCGCTTCTCGACGAAGGACCAGTTGATCAGGCTGTCGACGAAGGTCTCGGCGAAGCCCTTACGATTGTTGCGGTAGTCGATGTAATAGGCGTGTTCCCACACGTCCATGACGGCGAGGGCGTCCTTGCCGGCGGTCAGCGGGGTTTCGGCGTTGCCGGTCGTGGTGATCGCCAGTTTGTCGCCTTCCTTCAGCAGCCACACCCAGCCCGAGCCGAACTGGCCGAGCGCCGCGGTGGTGAAGGCGGCCTTGAAGCCCGCGTAATCGCCGAACGACGTGTCGATCAGCGACGAGACGGCGGCCGATGGCTTGGTCGAGCCCGGGGTCGACAGCGACAGCCAGTAGAGCGTGTGGTTGTAGTGCTGGCCGGCGTTGTTGAACAGCTTCTTGCCCGCGGGATCGGCGGCGGCGATCTTCACCACCTCTTCGATCGACTTGCCCTGCAGGGCCGGGGTCGCCGCCACGATTTCGTTCGCGACGGTGATGTAAGCCTGATGATGCTTGCCATGATGATACGAGAAGCTCTCGGCCGACAGGGCGGGGGCAAGAGCGCTCGGATCGAATTTCAGTTCGGGAAGCTTGAAAGCCATGTCGCGTTCCTCTGTTGATGACGGCGGGGCGTGGAGCGTTTCTAGAATTCTTCGCCCATCGACCGCAAGTGTCTGATCATCCCCGTTAATCACATAGACCCGGCGCCCGGCGGGTGCCAGCCTTTTGTTATCAGGCGAGCCATCCCGACAGGGCATCCTCGGCCAGGGCGAAGGCGGTCGACATGCCGGTGCCGCTGGTCACCATGACGGCCCGAACCCCCGGCGCGGCATCCTCGATCAGGGCGGCGTCGGTCTTCGAATGGGGATAGATGCCGATCCAGCGCTCCACCACCCTGTCGCTGCCGAGGCGAAGGGCGCGGCGGGCATGGCCGACCATCAGCTCGTCCACGTCATCCGGCGCGAAGGGGTCCGGGGTGGTCGCGTAATGATGCGAATCACCGACGACGAGGGAGCCGTCGGCCGACTGAACGACGATGAGATGAATGCCATTGTCGAGACTGGGCGCCTCCTCGCGCGCCAGCACGGCCTTCAGGGCCTCCGCCGCCGGCAGTTCGGAGAAGCCGAGGTAACGGCCGAGCGACATGTCGTTCATGATCGAGCCGGGCAGGACCCAGCCTGCCCCCTGCGGCGCGAGGCGCAGCATGTGCAGCTTGCACAGGTCGAGATCGCGCTTCGCCCAGATCTCGGGATAAAGCCCGAGGAAATCGCCGCCCGGGCAGACCACGGCCTGGCCGGCCTCGATGGTGCCCGCCGTCGTCCTGATGCGCGGCAGGTCGATGTCCTTCACCAGCGTGTTGCGCAGGAAAGTGACGCCCATCTCGGCTTCCAGCCAGGCCGCCAGCTTCGGCACCGCGAGGCGCGGCTCCACCCGCATTTCGTGCGGGCTCCACAGGCAGGCGGTCGCGTCCTCGTGGCGCAGCAGGGGCAGGCGGGCGGCGATCTGCGTCGGCGACAGCATCTCGCAGCCCGCGCCCATCTCGGAGGCGACGAAGGCTTCGACGACGGCAGCCGCTTCAGGCCGGTGGGCGATCACGGCGGTGCCGCGATGAATGACCTCGATGCCGGCCCTGGGCGCGACCTCGGCCCAGATGTTCCGGCTGCGCATGGCCCGGCCCCAGACCGTGCCCTGCTGCTGGCCGGTCACGGTGACGAAGCCGAAATTGCGGATCGAGGCGCTGTTGGCCTGGGCATCGCGGTCGATCACCACCACCTTCCGCCCGGCCCTGGCTGCCGCCAGCGCATGGGCGAGGCCGACGATACCGGCGCCGACGATGGCGAGGTCGAAAACACGGGTGGTCATGATCGGGAACTCCAGGGGATACGGACGGCTTTCGAGCCGGGCCATACCATGACAGGATCGCGGGGGGGCCGGGAAGACCCCGCGGCGCATCGGGGATCTGCGCAGGGAGAAGCCCGGTCCCTCCGCCACGCCCTTTTCGCCACAGCATTCCGGGGGGAAGCCATGTCCATGTTGAAACCGGGCGCCGCCGCCGCGCCGTCATCCGTCCCGCGCAGGATCGGCATCGGCGCCGCCATTTTCGCCGCCGTCATCATCGTCCTGTCCAGTTGGTACACGATCGACGAGGGCGAGGTCGGCGTGGTCCTGCGCAATGGCGCCGTCCACGATGTCGCCGGGCCGGGGCTGCATTTCAAGCTGCCGATCGTCGACGATGTCGTCACCCTGTCGACCCGGACCGAGAAACTGAATCTGCCCGATGTCGCCGCCTATTCGCAGGATATCCAGGCCGCCTTCCTCAACATGTCGGTGAACTACCGGGTCAACGCCGGGCGGGCGACGGAAATCTACGCGCGGCTCGGGGTCAATTTCGCCGACCGCATCCTGATGCCGGCGCTGCTCGACCGCACCAAGGCGGTATTCGGCCGCTACAACGCGCCGGCCATCGTCGGCGAGCGGGCGAAACTGGTCGCCGACATCACCGATTCCCTGCGCGATGCCGTGACCGAGGAAGGCATCATCATCGAAAGCGTGCAGATCGAGAACATCGACTTCTCCGATGCTTTCGAACAGGCGATCGAACAGCGGATGCAGGCCGAGGTCGAGGTGACACGTCTGCGCCAGAATCTCGAGAGGGAGAAAGTCCAGGCGGAAATCCGCCGGACCGCCGCGCAGGGCCAGGCCGATTCGACCGTGGTGCAGGCCAGGGCCGAAGCGGATTCCCGCGCCCTTCAGGCCAAGGCGGAGGCGGATGCCCTGCGCCTGCGCGGCGAGGCGGAAGCCGACTCGATCCGGGCCAAGGGCCTCGCCATGAAGGAAAATCCGGCGCTGATCGAACTGATGCGGGCCGAACGCTGGGATGGCCGCCTGCCGCAGACCATGGTCCCCGGCGGCGCCCTGCCCTTCATCGAAATGAAGTAACCGGCAGACCCACCTCACCTCGGCCCTCTCCCCCCTGAAGGGCGGAGAGGGAGAAGAAGCCCCCTCTCCGCCCGCTCGCGGGGGGAGAGGGGGGGGGGGGTGAGGTGGGCGCCTCGCGTGTTACTCCACCGGGACCACGGTCACCGTGCCCATGGCGTCGCGGGCGCGGTATTCGGGGCGATACATGTCCTCGACCGCGACACCGGGCACCCGATAGGTGCCGGGGGTGACGGCGCGCACGACATAGGCGATGGCGAAGTTGCTGTTTTCGGTCGTGTCGAAGGCGGCGACATAGCGATCGTCGAGCGCTTCCTGATACTGCGGGAAGGTCATCTGCGGCAGCCAGCCGATCTCGTTCGCCGTCGTGGAGCCGACGAGGCGCGGGTTCTCGATCTCGAAACCGGCGGGCAGGAGGTCGATCACCATCAGCTGATTGCCCATGCCCGATGTGGTGCGGCCGGTGACGACCGCGACCATCATCGTGCCTTGCGCGACGGCCTTCGGGTCGATCGCCTTGCCGTCGAGGGTGAAGAAGCGGCGCTGCACTTCCATCCCCTCGCTGCTGGCGGGCAGGTCCTTGGCGGGGACACCGATCACCGTGCCCGTGTACCAGACCGAGCCTTCGCCCTGGTTCTCGAGCCGGAGACCGGCCGCGACCTCGGCGATCGAAGGCCGCACCGAATAGGCGGTGCTGCGGGGTGGCACGGACGTCGCGCCGACCGCGACCTGCATCTTGTTGTCGCCATCAGCGAGCGCACGGGCCGCCATCAGCAGCCAGGCGCTTTCCTGAGTCGACAGCCAGCGCTTGCCGGCGACCATGTCGGCGACCTTGGCGGCGAGGGCTTCGGGGTCGATGCCCGGCACTCTGGTTTCGGCGGCGAGGGCGACGATGGCGGCGAGGTCGCGCACCGGGCTGCCATAGTCACCGCCCGCGTTGCGCCGGTCCTGGGCGGCGAGGGCACGGTCGAAGGCTTCGGCGGCGCGGTCGGTGTCGCCCAGCAGGGCGAGGGCGGCGCCGACCTGAGCCATGGCCAGCGGCGTCGGCAGATCGAGGCCGACCGCGTCATGCATGTAGCGGGTGGCGCCGATCTCGCCCACGCCCGCCTCGGCGAGGACATAGAGCGCATAGGCGCGGGAGGCGAGGGCATCCGGCCCGTCGTCGCGCCGGTTCTCGCCATGGCGCTTCAGCCAGGCGAGGCCGCGGCGATAGGCGAAGTCCGGCACGGCGATGTCCTGCGCCCGCGCCCGGGTCAGGAAATCGAGGGCATAGGCGGTGAGCCAGGGCCGCGTTTCGCCGTAGTAATCCCACAGGGCGAAGCTGCCGTCGCCGCGCTGCATCTCGAGGATATGGCCGATCGCCGTCTCGATCCGCGCGGTCAGATCCGGCTCGTCCGGCTGTTCCCACAGTTTCGCGACTTCGCCGACGTAGAGCAGGGGCATGGCCCGGCTGGTGGTCTGTTCGAGGCAGCCATAAGGGTAGCGGTCGAGGCCGCGCAGCAGGCCGGCGACATCGACATTGGGTCGCGGGCTGAGGCTGAGCAGCAATTCCGGCGTGCCGGGGACATAGGGGTCGAGCGCCTTCTGCCCGATGGTCAGGCCGTCCCGGGGTTTCAGCTGGCGCACCAGCCGATCGATGGAGGGCAGCTGGGGCGCGCGGGTGCCGACGCTGACGGTGCGCGAGAAGCTGAATCCCTCCGGCCCCTCGATGGTCAGGTCGAGCCGGGCGAGACCGGCGGCCACGGCCTTGATCGGGATGTTGACGGTCCTGGTCGCGCCGACCGGCAGCTCGACCGGGCCGGGCTTCTTGCCGGGCACCAGCTGGACGATGTCGTCCCCGGCGATCGAGACCTTGTAGGTGCCGGCGACACCGGCGGCGTTGCTGAGGGTGACGGTCAGCCGGCTGGTGTCGCCGACGCCGAGGAAGCGCGCGGTCGAGGTCAGCACGACGACGGGATCGCGGACGATCAGACCCTTGTCGCCACTGCCGACCTGGCGGGCGTTCCAGGCGACGGCCATCAGGCGCAGGCGGCCGTTGTAATCGGGCACATCGAAGGAAAGCGTGCCCTTGCCCTCGGCATCGAGCGCCACGATCCCGGTGAAGAGCGAGACCAGCTTGATATCGGACGGCGGGGCGCCGCGCCGGCCGAGGGCATCGCCATCGCCGCCTTCGCGCAGCGCGCCCGGCTTGCCCAGTTTGGCGTTCAGCAGCTGGCCATAGGCATCGTGGATGTCGAGGCCGAGGCGGCGCTTGCCGAACAGCTGGGCCAGGGGATCGGGGGTCTGGAAGTCGGTCAGCTGCAGGATGCCTTCATCGACCGCGGCGACGGTGACGAAGGTGGGCGATCCACCGGCGATCCCCTTCACCTCGATCGGGATCGAGACTTTCTGCCGTGGCAGCACCATGTCGGGCGCGTTCAGCGCGATCCGCAGCTGGCGGGCGGCGGGATCGACGCCGAGCCAGGCGAGGCCGATGGCCCGGCCCGGGCCGCGCGCGCTGTCGGCATCGCCGGCCCGGAAGGCGGTGGCGAGGACATAGGCGCCGGCGCCCCAGGCTTCCGAAACCGGGACTTCGATGTCGGTGCCGGCGGCGGGCACGGTGACGCTGCGGGTCTCCAGCACCTTGTCGGTCGCGACGATGATCTGGACCTCGCCGGCGAAGGGCGCCTGAAGGTGCAGTTTCGCGGTCTCGCCCGGAGTATAGAGCGGCTTGTCGGCGACCACGGTCATCTTGTCCGGGGTCTCGCCGATCGAGGGCGGAATGAACCAGCCCGCGGTGAAGCGCAGCGACGAGGCGGCGCCCGTGCCGGCATCGGTCAGCTCGATCCGGTAGCGGCCGTATTGCACGGGCTCCGTCCGCAGGGTGACGGGGCCGGCCGCCTTCAGGTCGATGGTGCCGGTGCCCAGCGGCTTGTCGCGCACGATGACGTCATAGTTCCAGGCGCCATTGCGGAAATACCATTGGTAGCTCCAGTCCTCGCGCACCAGCGACCAGCGCACGCCCGAGGCATCGCTGGCTTTGCCGGTCTGGTCGAGGGCGATCAGCTGGAAGCCGGGGGTGCCGTTCTCGGCCAGTTCGGCATTCTCGAAGCCGGCCTTGACGCCGAGCCACAGGGGCCGGTTGCGCACCGGCAGTTCCAGCCGCTGGCTCACCGGGCGGCCGCTGGTCTCGAAGACGTCGGCGCGGATCATCGCGGTCAGGGGCTGCACCGTGTCGGGCAACTGGCCGGGGTCGATCTCGAAGGTCGCCTTGCCCTTGGCGTCGGTCACCTGATCCTCGAGATTGACGCGGACCTGCTCCACCTGCTCGTCGACGAGGCCGAAGCTGTAGTCCCTGAATTCGGGGAAGGGATCGACGGCTTCGCCGATCACCACTTCGACCGCGCTGCGCAGATCCGCGGCCGGCGTGCCGAACAGATATTTCGCCTCGATCGACAGGGGCACCGGGTGGCCCGGCTCGATCGCCGGGGCATCGACCTTCACCTTGGTCTCGATCCGGGCGGGGACGATATCCTCGACGAGGACGGACAGGCTGCCCACCGGGGCCTTGTCCGGGTCGGTGTGCCACGACAGGGTCCAGCTGCCGGTGCGGGCCCCGGCGCTGATCGCCCAGGTGACGTCATAGGCGCCGGCCGAGGATGGTTTCAGCGGCCGGCGCTCGATCTCGACGCCGTCGGGGCGGGTGACCTTCAGGGTCAGCGGCAGGTCGGCCACGGCGTTGCCGGCATCGTCGCGCAGCAGGGCCATGACATGGGCGGTCTCGCCCGGGCGATAGACGCCGCGTTCGGCATAGGCGAAGAGGTCGAGGGGGCCGGGTTGCGGCCGGCCCGAGACGCCGCGATCCGACAGGTCGAAGGCGGGACCGGTCAGGTCCAGGAAGGTGAAATCGCCCCCGCCGGCAAAGGCCATGACCGCGGCCGGCGAACGGCCGCCCTCGGCCCGCAACAGGCCGGGATCGAAGCGGATGACGCCCTTGTCGTCGGTCCTGGCCTTGGCCAGTTCGTCGTTGTTGCGGGCATAGAGGCCGATATCGACCCCAACGGCGGGCTTGCCGGTCGAGAGCGAACGGGCGACGACGGTCAATCCGTCGTTGGCGGCATAGGTGGTCAGGCCGACATCGGTCACCACCACCCATTGAGTGGCGAGGTCGTCCCAGTAATCGGGCTCGCCGGTCGCGGGGGCGGCGGTCAGGACATAGACGCCGGGGGCGGCGGTCTTGCGCATCGCCTCGATGTCGATCGCGGTGACGACGCGCCTGTTCGCCTCGTTCTCGATCGCGACCTCGCCCTGCCAGACCTTCTCGCCGGAGGTCTGCGCGATCTCCTCGGCGTCATAGGTCGACAGGATGCGCATGAAATTGCCGTTGGCGATGGTCGGCAGGATGTTGCGGTCGTTGATGCGGTAAAGCGTGAGGCGGGCCTTGTCGGTATTGACCGACTGCAGCGGAATGCCGGTGGCGCCGACCTTGGGCAGGATATAGGCGGACTGGGTGAAGCCCAGGCTCTCCGGCCGGTTGCCGACGGTGATCGCCGCCTGCTCGTCGCGGTCGAGCTTCACGCCCTCGGTGCCGGGCAGGCCCTTGGCGACGGCGATTTCATAGGCTTCGCCAAAGCGCGCGCCTTCGATGCACAGGGTCTTCTCGCGGACGACGATGGCGCCGTCGAATTTCGGCGTGACCTCGACGTAATCCTCGTAATGGGCGGAGGGGCTCAGCTCGCCATAGAAATCGAGGCAGAGGGCGGGTGCATCCGCATCCTCGTTGGCATAGGCGTTGGTGACGCGGAAACGGGTCGCTTCCTCCAGTTCGGCGATCTGTTCGTCATAGGCATTGGTGCCGGCGACCCTGGCCGCTTCGCGATAGGCCTCGAGGGCCAGTTCCGGATTGTCGTTGCGCGACAGCGAGGTGCCGAGGATTTCGAGGGCGGCCAGCCGGGCGGGCTTCGCCTTGGCGAGGCTGTAGGCGCGATAGGCGGCGGGAGTGGCGCGCCAGTAGTTGGAATTGCGCAGCTGGACTTCCGCCAGCAGGGTCCAGGTCGAGGCGTCGTCGAGGCCGAGGGCGATCGCCCGTTCGTAAAGATCGGAAGCCTGCCACCAGCGCTCGCGCTTGGCCTGGATCGCGGCGGCATCGACCGCGCGCTTGGCCTCGGCGAGATCCTTCGGCCCTTCGTCGCGGGCGGTGATCGAATCGATGTAATAGCCCGACTGCTCCTGAAGCCGGTCCAATGCTCCCGCCGCGGCGGCGCCGGTCACGGCGGCGGACAGGACAAAGGCGACGAGCAGACTGCGAAGCGCCGAAGCGATGCGGCCCATGACGAGATTCCCCCCTCGAAAACCGCGCGATCCTACACCAAGGCCGGGCTCTGTGCCGACAATCTTGGCGCGTGGGACGTGCGGGACCTGTGACGCGGATCACAGGGTATCGAGGATTGGCGATTATCTTGACGAGAAGATGGCGGACAGGTTCCGCCGGGACTGAACGGGCTTGCCCCCCGGGCCGACGATCCGCCTTCTGCGTATCCTTCGGCGACAAGCCTTGTCTCAGCCGACGCTGTTCACGGTCGGGCTGGTGCTGTCGAGCGTGATGTTGTTGGTGCTGGCATAGGCCTGGATCGCCTTGTAGAGCGAGGCCAGGAGATCGCCCGACAGGGTGGTGGTGGTGCCGGCGGCATCGGCCTTGGCCGCGTCGGTCGCCGAGGCATCGGCCGTGGTCGTGGTCGACGTCGAGGTGGTCGTTTCCTCTTCGCCGCTTTGCTGCAGGACATCGATCAGGGCCGAGACCAGATCGGACGACAGGCTGGGCGCCCCGCCCGTGAAGGCCGGCGGCGGCGGCCGGTTGGCGTCGAGGCCGGCCTTCAGCTGGTCTTCGGACGGGGCGCCGGTGCCCTCCTCGTCGATCTTGGCGTAGAGCGAGGCGGCGTCGCTCTCGCTCGTTTCCCGTGGCCGGCCGGTGACGAATTCGTCCTGGCTCACCTTGCCGTCGCCATTGGCGTCCAGCTTCGAGAACAGGCTCTGCGTCGCCTGGGCTCCCGAAACCGATGAGATTGCGCTCATGTATTCTCTCCTGGGTGGAATGGACATCGTCACATGACGAAGCCCGGCAGGAGATACAGCAAGAAACGCGCCATGTTCCAGGGGGCGGAATGCGCCGGGCTGCGGCCGCCCCCGCGCGGACCGGGCCGGCAAATCCTGCCGGCCCGGCAATTTCGTTTCAGGCGATGCGGCGCTTTTCGCCCTGCCAGTAGCGGTCCTTCAGCAGGCGCTTGTAGAGCTTGCCGGTCGGGTGGCGCGGCAGTTCGGCCTCGAAATCGACCGTGCGCGGGCATTTGATGGCCGAGAGATGGGCGCGGCAGAAGGCGATCAGTTCGGCTTCCAGCGCGGGGCCGGCGTCGCGCATGTCGGCGGGCTGCACGACCGCCTTCACGGCTTCGCCCCAATCGGCGTCGGGCACGCCGAAGACGGCGACATCGGCGACCTTGGGATGGGTGATCAGCAGGTTCTCGGCCTCCTGCGGGTAGATGTTCACCCCGCCCGAGATGATCATGTTGGCCTTGCGGTCGGTCAGATAGAGGTAACCTTCCGCGTCGAGATAGCCGATGTCGCCGAGGGTCGACCAGCCTTTGTCGTTACGGCTCGACGCCGTCTTTTCGGGGTCGTTGTGATATTCGAACACCGTGCCGTCCGAGAAATAGATCGTGCCCGGCTCGTAAGGCGGCAGTTCGTTACCCTCGTCGTCGAGAATATGGGGCACGCCCAGCATCGCCCGCCCGACCGAGCCCTTGTGCGCCAGCCATTCGGCGGAGGTGATGGCGCAGAAACCGTTCCCCTCGGTGCCGGCGTAATATTCGTTGATGACCGGGCCCCACCATTCGATCATCTGCTCCTTCACCGGGATGGGGCAGGGCGCGGCGGCATGGATCGCGCATTTCAGCGACGAGACGTCGTATTTCGCGCGGGTTTCCGGATCGAGCTTCAGCAGGCGCACGAACATGGTCGGCACCACCTGGGTGTGGGTCACGCGATATTTCTCGATCAGCGCCAGGTATTCCTCGGGATCGAAATGCTCCATCACGATCACGGTGGCGCCGAAGCGCATCATGGTCAGCGAGAAGCGTAAAGGTGCCGCGTGATAAAGCGGCGCGGGCGAGAGATAGACCGTGTCGGCATCGGGGGCATAGAGCGCGGCATTCAGCATGAACAGCTTGCCGGGCGTGCCGTAAGGCTCTTCCGGCAGGGGCACGCGGATGCCCTTGGGCCGGCCCGTGGTGCCCGAGGAATAGAGCATGTCCGCGCCTTCCGCCTGATCGGGGATCGGCGTCTGCGAGCGGGACGCGACGGCGGCTTCGTAAGGTTCGAAACCGGGCACTTCACCGTCCAGCATCAGGCGGGTGGAAAGGCCGGGGCATTGCGCCGCCACCCTGGTCGCGACATCGGCCATGTATTTCGTGCTGATCAGCGCCCTGGAGCCGCTGTCGGTCACGATATAGGCGGCTTCGCCGGCCGTCAGCCGGGTCGAGATCGCGGTGTAATAGAGGCCGGCGCGCAGGGCCGCCCAGCAGATCTCGAAGAAACGGGGGTGATTCTCGATGATGAGGGCGATGCTGTCGCCGCGCTTCAGGCCGAGATCGCGGAACAGATGGGCGCAGGCATTGGCGCGCGCCTCCAGTTCGGCATAGGTCACGGTGATGCCGCTGCCCGCCATGCGATAGGCGATCTTGGACGGCGTGGTGGCGGCGTGGATGCCCGGATGCATGTTTCTCTCCCTTTTGTGGTCCGGCCGGTTTGCCCGGCTCGTCCCTTGTTCTTATGCTGGGGAGAAGACTAACCCGAAGCTGACGCCTTCGTCACCTTGGTTTGACCGATAGACATGACCGACAAGAACAGCCCGCCCAAGACAGAAGCCGACCTGAAGGCCGAGCGCCTGGCCAAGGCCCTGCGCGACAATCTGCACCGCCGCAAGGCCCAGGCGCGTGGCCGCGAGCTCGCGCCGAAGCCGAAGACCGGGCCGGAGGACTAAACACCGGGGCGGTCACCCCGCCGCGAGGTCGCGCAGCAC
>NZ_JBAQRT010000231.1:0-13668 GCF_049306435.1 Zavarzinia sp. | reverse complement strand
GGCCGGATCCTCGACGAGGCCGCCCGCCTCGTTCGCCCCGGCGGGCGCCTCGTCTATGCCACCTGTTCCGTCTTCATCGAGGAAGACGAGGATGTGGTCGCCGCCTTCCTCGCGAGAAACAGCGATTTCAGCCCGCTCGATCCAGCCAGCCTGCTGCCCGGCCTTGCCGGCGAGGGGCTGGGCATCGCGCTTGATCCCGAGGCGCAGGGGACGGATGGCTTTTTTGTGTCGGCCGTCACACGCTCTCGCCAAGGTTGAGGTTAGCATCCTTCCTGTCAGGTTTCAGGGGGGGGGGGGATGGGCATGAACAGCACGAGACTTATCGCGGCCCTTGTCCTGGTGGTGACCGCCGCCAGTCCGCCGTTGTCCGCTTATGGCGCCGGCACCGAGACAACCGTGCCATCACCCGCCGCCAGCCTCGATTACGCCGCCGGCAAGGCCGCGGTCGAGGGGCAGGACTGGGCGACGGCGGTCCGCCGTCTGAGCGCCGCTGTCCGGGCCGATCCCGCCAATGCCGATGCCGAGAATCTCCTCGGCTTCGCCTATCGCAAGTCCGGCGACTACGACGAGGCGCGGAAACATTACGGCAAGGCGCTGAAGCTCGACCCCGACCACAGGGGCGCCCGCGAATATCTGGGCGAAGCCTTTCTCGAGCTGAAGAACCTGGCCAAGGCGGAAGAACAGCTGGCGGAACTCGTCCGGCTCTGCCCTTCGGGCTGCGAGGAGCGGCAGGATCTGGAGCAGGCCATCGGCGCTTACAGGAAGGCCAATCCGGGCGGCTGAGCATTGCAGCTTTCTTGGGGGGCGGGGTCGAAAATGCCCGTTTACTACGGCCTGGCTTATCAGTAGCGTCCGCGCCATGTCCGACATTGCCCTTCCCCCCGTCCATTCCGCCACCGACACCATTCTGATCGTCGACTTCGGCTCGCAGGTGACCCAGCTCATCGCCCGCCGCGTCCGCGAAGCCGGTGTCTATTGCGAGATCGTCCCCTTCGCCAAGGCCAAGGAAGGCTACGAGCGCCTGAGCCCCAAGGCGGTCATCCTGTCCGGCAGCCCGGCTTCGGTGACCGAGGCGGACGGCCCCCGCGCGCCCGACGAGATCCTGAATTCCGGCAAGCCGATCTTCGGCATCTGCTATGGCGAACAGGTGATCTGCCACCAGATGGGCGGCAAGGTCGAGCCGGGCCACGACCGCGAATTCGGCCGCGCCCAGCTCGAGGTGATCGAATCCTGCCGCCTGTTCGACGGGCTGTGGCAGGCGGGCGACGCGCCCCAGGTCTGGATGAGCCATGGCGACCGCGTGACCGCGATCCCGCCGGGCTTCCGCGTCGTCGCCACCTCGCCCGGCGCGCCCTTCGCGGCCATTGCCAATGACGAGAAGCGCATCTACGCCGTGCAGTTCCACCCCGAGGTGGTACATACGCCGGATG
This sequence comes from Zavarzinia sp., assembly GCF_049306435.1. Classification (NCBI taxonomy): domain Bacteria; kingdom Pseudomonadati; phylum Pseudomonadota; class Alphaproteobacteria; order Rhodospirillales; family Zavarziniaceae; genus Zavarzinia; species Zavarzinia sp. The sequence continues at coordinate 12,238 of NZ_JBAQRT010000231.1, read as the reverse complement.
GCGCCAAGCTCATCTCCCGCTTCGTGCACGAGGTCGCCGGCTGCAAGGCCGACTGGACCATGCATGCCTTCCGCGAGGCGGAAATCGCCCGTATCCGCGCCCAGGTCGGCAAGGGCAGGGTGATCTGCGGCCTGTCGGGCGGGGTCGATTCCTCCGTCGTCGCCGTCCTCCTGCACGAGGCGATCGGCGACCAGCTGACCTGCGTCTTCGTCGATACCGGCATGATGCGCTCGGGCGAGGCGGACGAGGTCGTGACCCTGTTCCGCGACCACTACAACATCCGCCTGATCCATTCCGACGCCAGCAAGCTCTTCCTCGAGAAGCTGGCCGGCGTGACCGACCCCGAGCAGAAGCGCAAGATCATCGGCGCCACCTTCATCGACGTCTTCGAGACCGAGGCGCGTTCGATCGGCGGCGCCGATTTCCTCGCCCAGGGCACGCTTTACCCCGATGTGATCGAAAGCGTTTCCTTCTCGGGCGGTCCCTCGGTCACCATCAAGTCGCACCACAACGTGGGCGGCCTGCCGGCGCGTATGCGGATGCAGCTGGTCGAGCCCCTGCGGGAACTCTTCAAGGACGAGGTCCGCGCCCTCGGCCGCGAACTCGGCCTGCCGGAAGCCTTCGTCGGCCGCCACCCGTTCCCCGGCCCCGGCCTCGCCATTCGCATCCCCGGCGACATCACCTTCGAGAAGCTGGAAATCCTGCGCAAGGCCGACAAGATCTATCTCGAAGAGATCCGCAAGGCCGGCCTCTACGACGAGATCTGGCAGGCTTTCGCCGTGCTGCTGCCCGTGCGCACCGTCGGCGTGATGGGCGACGGCCGCACCTACGACCAAGTCTGCGGCCTACGCGCCGTCACCTCGGTCGACGGCATGACGGCCGACAGCTACCCCTTCGAACACGCCTTCCTGTCCCGCGTCGCGACCCGCATCATCAACGAGGTCAAGGGCATCAACCGCGTCGTCTACGACATCACCTCGAAGCCGCCGGGCACCATCGAGTGGGAATGATTCAGACCCCTCCGAACGCCGCCGATTTTACGCTGAAGTACGATCTAACCAACTGAAAACAAAAATAAATTCCGTCTGCGCCTATCGACATCTATCGGTGGGCATAGATGGCGTTTGGCGGCCTCGCTGACGGGCCTCGCCCCCATTGATCAACCGGAAAAACGAAAGTACCGTCAGGAGAAATGAGGCTCATGACGGTACTTTTTTGATATAAGACGCTGAAGTATAAGCGCTTTCTACGCCATAGGCCTCCAAAAACCGCGTGACGGTACTTTTCCGCAAGGAGGCCCAAAATGTTGACCGATGCAGCACTCAAGTGTCTGAAACCAAAAGCCAAAATGTACAAGGTATCTGATCGTGACGGCATGTATGTGCGCGTCGCACCGTCGGGCGCCATCTCGTTCAGGCTCGACTATCGGCTGAACGGCAGGCGGGAGACCGTCTATCTCGGTAGGTATGCCCGTGACGGGATATCGCTCGCCAGGGCTCGCGAGTTATGCATCGACGCGCGGCGCGCGATCGCCGAAGGGCGGTCCCCCGCCATCGAGAAGCAGCGGGAGAAGCGCCGGATCAAGGAAGCAAAGAGCTTCGGCCAGTTCGGCGAGAAATGGCTGACCAACGCGACCATGGCTGATAGCACCCGCGCGATGCGCCGCTCCATATTCGAACGCGAACTCATGCCCGTCTGGCGGAATCGTCTCCTGACAGAGATCACTCCCGATGATCTGCGCGCTCACTGCGGCAAGATCGTCGAACGGGGAGCGCCAGCGACCGCCATCCATGTGCGGGATATCCTGAAGCAAATCTACGGCTTCGCCATTCTGCACGGCGAGAAGGTCGCCAACCCGGCCGATGACGTCGGTCCGGCCTCGATCGCCACCTTCACGCCGAAGGACCGCGCACTTTCGCCCGCCGAGATTCGCATCATGTTCAAACAGCTCGAGCATGTCGCGACATTGCCGACGATCCGCCTCGGCATGAAACTTTTCCTCCTCACCATGGTCCGGAAGAGCGAGTTGCAGGATGCAGTGTGGGACGAGATCGATTTCGACAACGCCGTCTGGACCATCCCGAAGGAGCGCATGAAGCGGTCGAAGCCGCACAACGTCTACCTGTGCCGACAGACGTTGGATATCATGATCGCGCTCAAGACCTGCTCCGGCAACTCTCGATACCTGTTGCCGTCCCGGTACGACGCGGACGCGCCGATGTCGCGCGCGACCTTCAATCGGGTCACCTATGCCGTCGTCGAACAGGCCAAGAAGGAGGGGCTGCCGCTGGAGCCTTTCACGGTCCATGATCTGCGGCGGACGGGCTCGACGCTGCTAAATGAGCTGGGCTTTAACAGCGACTGGATCGAAAAGTGCTTGGCGCACGAGGACGGGCGCTCATCGCGCGGCGTTTACAACAAGGCCGAGTATGAGGTGCAGCGCCGGCATATGATGCAGCAGTGGGCGGATACCGTGGATGCCTGGATCGACGGTCGGAAGCACGCCCCAACGCTTCTGCCGACAGCTATGCCTGTGATGGAGCTTGATCCCGCCCTTTGATCGGTCGGGTCTTGCGCTTGGTGACGTCGGGGTGCTGTGCTCGACGGATCGGGGCAGTCCGCCGCGCCGTCAGCCAGGCCTCGACCTCGGCGAGGTCCCAAACAATACACCGTGGCGAGAGCGCGAACCGACGGGGAAATTCTCCCCGCTGCTCCATTTCATAAATCGTGCTGTCAGCCATCGGCACGATCTCGCGCAATTGGTGGCGCCGGATAGTTCGCCTGATTTGGGGAGCTTCGGTCTTCGGCATTCTCAATCTCCTTCGTTGCTGAGGCGATTGAGACTGATAGATGCTGGTACTGGAAGCCCCGCCGAAATTCCGTGCGGTGTTTTCGGGCTATAGCGTACACATCGGCGGGTTTTGCCCGACTGCTAGGTGCAGAGTAGGAGCGAGCAGGCGCTGCTAGACGAGATCGAAACTTGCGGCGCCCGCTACCAGGAGGCGCATTCAGTAAACGCGACTCCCTTCAAAATCCGGTTCCGCAAGGAGTGTCGGTTCGATTCCGACCACCCGCACCACCTTCTATTCGGTAAATTTTTGGCGCCGGGCAGTTCGAATCTCTACCGGCCCACCAACCGCCAGTGCGCTAACGCCTCGTGCGTGCGGCGGCGGATCACATTGATCACCCTGCGAGGCATACGATCCGGCTAATGCTCTTTTGCCTCCGCCTTCATGTTATCGGTTAGGAAATCGACAAAGGCTCGAATGCGAGCCGCAAGATGCTCGTGCCCGACATAGACAGCGCTAACGGGCTCGATGTCGCCGGGATTGAAGTCCTCAAGCACCGCCACTAGCGAACCCGCCTCGATATCCGGCTCGATATGGTATCGGGCCAAGCGGGCCAGCCCCATGCCGCCGAGAGCAAGCCTTCGGACGGTTTCGCCATTGTTGACCCGCATCCGCCCGCGAAGCGGGGCGTAGGTCATTGTATCGTCTTCACGTTGACGGAACGGCCATTCGTGCATCGAGCGCCGGAAGTTGAAGCCGATACACTGATGCTGGGCGATGTCGGCCGGCGTTCGCAGTGGCGGAGCGCTTTCCAGATAAGACGGAGCGGCGACGACGGCATACCGGCTTTCCAATAGCTTTCGGGCTTTGAGACCGGAATCTTGTAGCGGTCCAACGCGGATCGCCACATCGGTGCGGTTCTCGATCAGATCGACCATGCCGTCATCAAGCGAAAGGTCGATTTCGATCTCCGGGAAGCGGGCGAGGAAAGCTGGCAGGAGCGGTGTTATCGCGCAGTGCGCAATCGGCACCGAGGCATTGACCCTAAGCAGCCCGCGCGGTGTGGAGCACGATCCCGAGGTGATGCTGCGCTCCGTATCGTCAATCTCGGCCAGCACATTGCGGGCACGCCGCAGGTAGATCTCGCCTTCCTGGGTCAGACTGAGCGAGCGGGTTGAACGGATCAGCAGGTTCGTCCCAAGTCGGGTTTCAATGCGGCCAACGACCTTGCTGACAGCCGAGGGCGAAAGGCCGAGCGCCCGACTTGCGCCGGCGAAGCTGCCGCGATCCACGGCCTCGACGAACACCTCCATCTCTCCGGCGCGGTTGTTCATGTCCGTTCATCCTTACTCACGAATTGATTTCACTAGTGACGTTCCATAATAGCCGATTATCGAGTGAATGGCGAGCAGTTACGGTGCGGGAATGGATACGCACTCCCGCTCCGCAACCGCACTCGATCTGATTAATCGTCCCGGCCAACTGACGCTGGGCATTGAACTGCCGCTCGATAACGATTGGTCTCCGGAAGGCGAAGCGCGCCGCGTCGCGGACGGACGCCCGCACGGCGTGCCTGATCTCTCCCGTTACCCGGAGTTGGTCCGGCAGATCGACGCCTCAGGATTTGCCGCCATCTGGATGCGCGACGTTCCGGTGTTCGATCCGCGGAACTTCGGCGACGCGGGCTCCATCTACGATCCCTTCGTCAATCTCGGCTTCCTCGCCGGGATCACGAAGCATGTCGCGCTCGGCACGGCAGGCATCGTCCTGCCGCTCCGCCATCCCATGATGGTAGCCAAGGCCGCCGCTTCCATCGATCACCTGTCGGGCGGCCGGCTGATCCTCGGCCTCGCTTCGGGCGACCGGCCGGTGGAGTATCCGCTGCTCGGTCTCGACTTCGAGGGTCGTGACGAGACCTTCCGCCAGAACCTTGGCTATATGCGCGAAGCCTGGAATAACGGCGGCTTGCCTCTTGGCGACGGACGCAAAGCCGCCGAACTCGACCTGCTGCCCAAGCCCAGCCAGCAAACCATTCCGACGATCATTGCCGGCAACGGCCAGCAATCCGACGAGTGGATCGCGTCCAATATGGATGGACGTTTTGTCTATCCGGGCGGCGTGGATCGAACGGCCGGGCAGGCCGCAGATTTCCGGCGGCTTCGGCACGCGGCTGACCTCGATCGTGGCGTATTCATCACCGCCTTCCATCTGGATCTTGCCGATGATCCCGGCGAGTTGCCGACACCCCGCAAGTTCGGCGCGCGCATCGGCCGCAAGCCCTTCCTCGACCATCTTGAGCAGCTTCGCGGTGCGGGCGTCGACCACATGGCCGTGCTGCTGCGACCCTCCCGCCGGCCGCTACCAGAGGTGATCGACGAATTCGCCCGCGAGATCCTGCCCAGGATCGGCAAGGCGACGGCCGGTCCACGTCCCAGCCCTGACAAGGAATTCGTCCATGAGTGAGCTGTTTCAGCCGTTTGAGCGCGGCGATCTGGCGCTGCGCAATCGCATCGCGATGGCGCCCATGACGCGGGCGCGGACGCGCAACGGGATCGCTGACGATCTCACCGCGACTTACTACCGTCAGCGCGCCAGCGCAGGCTTGATCATTACCGAAGGGACGCCGATTTCGCGCACGGCCGAAGGCTTTCTGTTCATCCCGGGCATCTACACCGACAAACAGATTGCCGGCTGGCGCAAGACCACCGAAGCGGTTCACGCGGAAGGCGGCGTGATCTTCGCCCAGCTCTGGCACGTCGGACGTGTGAGCCATGTTTCGAACCAGCCGGGCGGGATCGCGCCGGTCAGTTCGACCGGCAGGATCGCCGCCAACTCCCAGGCGTGGGGCTTACGCGACGACGGCTCTGCGGGGCCTGTCGATGTCTCCCCACCGCGAGATCTTTCGACCGAGGAAGTGCCCGGCGTGATCGACGATTTCGCCAAGGCTGCCGCCAATGCGGTCGAGGCGGGGTTCGATGGTGTCGAGCTTCACGGTGCGAATGGCTATCTGATCGAACAATTCATCAATCCGCTCGTCAACGACCGCACCGATGCCTATCGCGGCGACACGCTGGAAGGCCGCACCCGTTTCCTGCTTGAGACGATCGACGCCGTCATCGCCCGGATCGGCGCGGCGAAGACCTCGGTGCGGCTATCCCCGTTCGGCGGCCTCTTCGACATGGGAGCCTATCCCGAGACCGAGGAAACCTATCTCCACGTCGCCGACGAACTGTCGAAGCGCGGCATCGCCTACGTCCATCTGATGGACCAGCAATCGCGGGGTAGCACCGCCATCCCTTCGGCATTCCTCTCGCGGTTCCGGGACAGCTTCAACAGTGTGCTGATCCTTGCCGGCGGCATGACGCGTGAGCGCGCCGAACAACACATCGCCGATGGCCTGATCGATATCGCCGCTTTCGGCGAGCCATTCATCGCCAACCCGGACCTAGTCGCCCGGCTTCGCAACGGCTGGCCGCTCGCACAGGCCGACCGCGATACCCACTACGGCGGCGATACCCATGGCTACACCGACTACCCGACCTTTGCCCCCGACGCCACGCGTGCGGCCGCGGCCCAACCCGAGAAGGCAGATTCCCTTTGAATACGAGCACGAACAGACTGCCCGCCTTGTTGGCGATGATGGTCGGCGGATTCGCAATCGGCACCACCGAATATGCGAGCGTCGGCGTTCTCCCGCAGATTGCCGATGACTTCGGGGTCAATCTCGCACGCGCCGGGCTGGTCATCAGCGGCTATGCGTTAGGGGTCAGTTTTGGGTCGCCAATCCTCGCAGCCCTGACGGGAAGCCTTTCGCGCAAGACGCTGATGCTGGCGGTAATGGCATTGTTCGTGGTCGCCAATGCAGCAGCGGCGATGAGCACCAGCTATGAGGTGCTCATCGCCGCGCGCGTCGTCACTGCGCTGCCGCACGGCATTTTCTTCGGCGTTGGCGCGGCCATCGCCGCGAGTTTCGTTTCGGAAGACCGAAGAGCTTCGGCGGTGGCGATCGTGTTCGGTGGCCTGTCGATCGCGGTCGCGGCCGGCGTGCCGATAGCCACCGTCATCGGCCAGCGCTTCGGCTGGCCAATGTCCTATTGGTTCGTCGCGGCAGTGGGATTTGTGTCGTTCGTCGCCATGGCGGCGACCTTGCCCCGGAAGATCGACATCGCGCCGGCAGGAAGCCTCATGGACCAGATCAAGGTGCTCGGTAGCGGGCGGTTGCTGATGGCGTTCGGCATGAACTTCTGCGCCTGGGGCGGCACGTTCGTCGCCTTCGCCTATCTCCCCAGCATCCTCGCGGACATCACGGGCCTCAGCCCGAATGGTGTAGCCTGGATGCTTGCCCTCTACGGCGTGTCGGTGATCGTCGGCAACTTCCTCGGTGGTCGGGTGTCCGACAAGGCCGTGGTGCCGGCGCTGGTGCTGATGCTCGGCGCACAGGCGGCCGTACTGCTGATCTTCACTTTCACAGCTCCGTCCATGATCGGCTCGATCCTGACACTCGGTGTGCTCGGCGCACTCATGTTCTGCAATATTCCGGGTCTGGCGCTTTATGTCGTGCAGCTTGCCATGCGTTATCGGCCCGGAAGCGTTGACATCGCTTCCACCATCAACGTGTCGGCCGCGAATGCCGGGATCGCGCTCGGCGCCTTCATCGGCGGAACGGTGGCCGACTCCCGCCTGGGGCTGGGCGCTACGCCGTGGGTGGGCGCCGTCATGGTCGGCGTCGGCCTGCTGCTGACCTTGTGGAGCGGCTACCTCGACAAACGCGAAGCGCATCACAGCCGGGGCGAGGTCAGGCCGGCGGCAAGCGAGGCTTGAACCGATGCCTTGCTGCCTGGCTCCCACTCAGATTGAGAAGGAACGGCCGCCACGCGACGCGGCATGTCATTCAGCGCGGTTCGCAGCTCTGGCCGCGCTTGCGGCGCTGACGGCGCTCGTCTGCATCGTCACGCTAAAGCCGGAGGCTGCCGCGCGAAGGGAGTGAGTTGCCGTTGTCCTTTGCATGTCTCCATCACCGCAATGTGGTCAAGGTTGTCGGGGACGGCAGCCGTCACAAGGCAGTATTGGCGCTCGATGTCCAGGGATCGGCGGGCCGCATTTGCGATCTGAAAGTTGGGATCGGCGCTACGCAGTTCATTCGTCATCATGCCGGCGTCGGCCCCAGCTTTGCCCGGGCAGTGGTATGAGGAGCGCTGTTCGGCAGCTTCAGTACCTCATGGTCGCCGCCCAGGTTGGCAGCTTCAGGCGCGCCGCGCAAATGTGTGATGTCGACCAGTCGAATATCAGTCGTGCCCTCAAGCAGCTCGAGGATCATCTCGGCGTGACGCTGTTCGAGCGGACACGCTGTGGCGTGCGGCTGACCCCGGCAGGAGAGCGGTTCCTAGCGGAGGTCGCGCCGGCGCTTGAGCAACTTGAGTCGGCAAGGCGCTCCGCCCGTTCGACGCGCCGCGCTGAAACAGGCCTGGTACGCATCGGGATCCTGACCTCGCTGGCTGGCGGATTCCTGCGCCAACTGGTCCAAGCCTATACCGAGCGGCACCCGCGGGTCAGGATCGATCTGCGCGACGGCGGCCGGCGCGAGCACCTCGCGGCGGTCCGGGCTCAGCGATTGGATGTCGCCATCATCACAGGGGCGGATCCCGTTCCCGGATGCGAGACACGCGAGTTCTGGCGCGAGCGCGTCCATGTCGCGCTGTGGGCCGGCCATCCGCTTGCAGGAAGGTCCAAACTGGACTGGCCCGATCTCAAGACGGAGCACTTCATCGTCAGCCGCGGCGAGCCTGGCCCGGAGGTGCATGACTATATCGTTCGTCGGTCTGCCGACTACAGCACCTATCCCGACGTCGAGGAGAAGGCGGCGCTGCAAGATACGCTCATGAATCTCGTCAGCCTGGGACAGGGCATCACGCTGGTTTCGGCGGCATGGACCGCCGTCAAGGTACCCGGCCTGGTGCTGCGGCCGTTGACCGCTCGAGCCGATATCGTGCCGTTCAGCGCCGTCTGGTCAGCGGCGAATGACAATCCAGCTTTCTTGAGGTTCCTTCAGACAGCGCAACTGCTCGCAAGCAGTGAGCATACCGGTGCACAACAGCTCAGACCGGACGATTGAGACGGCGCCTATGCTTCTCCCGAGCTCGTTTTCTGCTGGCTCTGGCTCCTGCGCGCCTTGGCGAACCCGCGATCGGTCAGAATGAACCGCGCGACCATCGGCGCGATCAGCTTCAATGGATCGTTGATTTCCTGCTTGCTCTCGCGGGTCAGGATTTCAGCGTAAGCCACGAGATCACGATGAAGCGCCGCCGGCAGCTCGATCGTCACCTTCACCGGCTTGTCATCGACGATGCGACCAAGTTTCAGTTTGGTCATATCACCCTCCGTATGGTTCGAGCACGAGATCGCGAGTGACGATCACGCGCACCGGGAAGCCGGGCCGGATAGTGAGCGTCGGAGCGATATTGAGTTGGCGCCGGACGATCTGTTGGCCCGCATCATTGATCGTGTCCTGACCGCCGTTACGGATCGCCTGGATTAGTCGATCGTCATTGTCCACGGCGAGTTCGGCGCCGACGCTAAGCAGGGTTGAGAGACCCGCGGCTTTGGCGAGGTCCCACCAGTGATAATCGACGCCATCCTGCAGGCCGGCATAGCCTTCGGCGTCGGCGCCGGGCTGGCGCTCCAGCACGATCGACCGTCCGTTCGGGAAGATCAGCCGGTTCCAAACGAGCAGCACGCGGCTTTGTCCGAATTGGACGTTGTTGTCGTACTGGCCGATGATGCGTGTGCCTTGGGGCACGAGGAGGATGCGACCCGTCGGACTGTCATAGATATTTTCCGTCACCTGAGCGGTAATCTGGCCGGGAAGGTCCGAACGGATCCCAGTGATCAGCGCGGCGGAAATCACGGCGCCAGCCTGAAGGATGTTGGGCGACGCCGGGGCGGCGACGCGATCGGCAGCGACTGTGCGCCGATCGGCGGCCGCAGTGAGAAACGCGTTCTGCCGGTCCTGCGCCGTGGGCGTCGTCGGTGGCGGGGCCAACCCGAGGCTGGTGAGATCGGGTATCGGTTGCGCGGAAGGCGTTGTCTGGGACGGCGTTGCCGACGCCGTGCGGGTTTCGGTGGCGGCGAACAGCCTCGCCGTGCGTGCCGATTCGAGTTCCTGAATGCGCCGCTGCTCTTCCGGACTGAGGCCGGGGTTGGGCGGGACCACGCCGGGCGTCGGTACGGGCTGGCCGCGATTCTGTGCGTCAAGGATGGGGCGGCCAAGGTCGCCCGGAAGCGGCGGGCCCAGCTGAGGCACACCGCTATAATCGCGCGGCAGGCCGGCGATGCCGTCGGCTGTCGGGCGGTTCTCGGTCGAGAAAAGTTCCTCGTTGGGCCGACCGCCATCGCGGGTTTGTAGCGCATAGATGAGCGCACTGCCGATCCCGACGCTCGCGACCAGGCCGAGACCGGCCAGCACCTTTCTCGACAGTCGAGTGACGCGCGGCGGTTCGGCGCGCAGCCGCATCTGCGCAGGACCGACGGGCTCGCCGGTCAACGGCCGAGCCTCCTCGTCCGGACCTTCCTCTTTCCGGGGCTCCGTCTGGCTCACGACGCCGGTCTCCCATCGGTGCGCACGATCCGAACGCGCTTCTGGCGGTCGCCGGTGCCGAAGCGCAGCTCGGCGGCGGCGAAGAGCCTATCGACAATCATGTGATGGCCGCGAACCCGGTAGTTCACCAGTTCCGAGGTATTACCCTCGGGACCAACCACGAACAGCGGCGGCATCTCGCCCTGACCGATGCCGCGCGGGAACTCGATGAAGACTTGGCGGCCGTCGTCGAAGGCGCGCAGCGGCCGCCATGGCGCGCGGTCACCCTCGATCGCGTAGCGGAAGTTGACGTTGGCGAGATCGACGCCGGATGCGACCGGCTGCGCGGCTTCGGCCTGCTGGTTTTGGCGGCGCAGCGCGATGAGCTGGTCCTGCGGATACTGCCAGGACACCGAGGCCATATAGGTCCGCTCGGTCGAGCGAAGCTCCATATGGTAGGTGCGCAGGTTGGTGTTGATGACGAGGTTCGTCATCAGGTCGGGCCGCGTTGGCTTCACCAGGATATGGATCTGCCGTGTCGCCCCTGATCCGCTCTCGGTGTCGCCGATGATCCAGCGGACCGTGTCGCCGGCGGCGACAGGGCCGGAGCCGACGAACTGCTCGCCGGGCTGCAACGCAATGTCGGTGATCTGCCCGACGGCGGTGTAGACCTGATAGAGCGCTCCTTGCGTGAACGGGTAGACCTGCATCGAGTTGATGAAGCCGTCGCGCACCGGCTGGATGCGGGCTGCGGCATTGGCCTGGTTCACCCGCGCGGTCGGATCTGTGGGCTCGGACGCGCGCCGCGAAGGCTCCACGCGTTGCAACTGGCCGGGCAGCGGCAGCGGTCGCGGCAGCTCGACCACGGTGACCGGCGCTGGCGGATCGACGGTCTGCACGGCGGGGGCCGCATTGTCGTAGGAGATTTCCGGCGGCGGGTTGGTGGTGGCGCAGCCGGCGAGCGCCGTCGTTGCTAGTAGGACCATCGGGATTGCGGCTCTGCGGAGAGCCGGGAATACGAGTATGTGTGAAGCCGGGTTTCCGGCTTTACGGAAAGACGGCTTCATTGCCCAAGCTCCCGTGACCAGTTGATGGCGTTGACGTAGATGCCGAGCGGGTTCGCCCTCAGCCGATCGGCGTTGCGGGGGACTTGCACAACGATCGTCAGGATCGCGGTCCAGCGCGTGGTCTCGGCGAGTTGGCCGTTCTCGTAGCGGCGCTCGACCCAGGCGACGCGGAAACTGTCCGGAGAGGCGCGGATGACGCTGGAGACGTCGACGGCGACCTGCTGGCGGCCGACGCGCGTGAACGGGTCGTTCGAGCGGGCATAGTCGTTAAGAGCCATCGCGCCGCGATCGGTCGTGAAGTCGTAGGCGCGAAGCCAGTTCTGACGAACGATGATCGCGTCGGCCGGAATGCTGCGGACCTGCTCGATGAAGCGCGCCAGGTGGAAAGCGATCTGCGGATCGGTCGGACGGTAGTCCGCCTCGGCCGGCGCAACCGCCTGCGCCTGACCGAGCCGATCGACCTGCACCACCCAGGGCACGATGGTTCCGCGCGCCGACTGCACGACGAGCGCGGTGGCGAACCCGGCTGAGAGGATGAGGGAGCCGAACGCCATGAGGCGCCAGTTGCGGGCCTGCACGCGTGAGGCGCCGATGCGCTCGTCCCAGACCTGGGCGGCACGTTGATACGGCGTCTCCGGCTCGGGAGCCTTGCCGTAGTGGGTGGAGGGTCGTTTGAACATCAGCGATCGCCTTCGGACAGGTTGACGGAGGAGCCGCCGCCATGGGCGTCGCCGGAGCGGACGGCGTGTGCCGTGGCCTGGACGGCGTGGGTCATGCGTTGGGAGCGCCGCATCCGCTGCGCCCAAGCC
>NZ_JBAQRT010000230.1:0-3397 GCF_049306435.1 Zavarzinia sp. | reverse complement strand
TGGGTTGCTGCTGACGCGCGCCTTCAATCATGTTGGCGAAATGCTGCATGGACAACAACTGGCAGTAGGCCATTGCCATGCCGCCGGCCTGCATCAACTCGTGGAGGCTTTCAGCGGACAACTGGTTTAACGCGGCCTCGTTGATGCGAAACAAGCCCCCAAGGGTCTTCTCGCCTGCGGAGGTCTTGACCTTGACTGTCCAAGGCATGAGCAAGCCGAGCTGGTGCAGGGCAGCACAGGCGCGCACAGTGGCCTGGCGGCTCTTTTCCACGCTGCTCAGGAACTTGATGAGTTGGCTGATCAACGGGGCAATTTGCCCGTCTTCGGTAAAAAAGCGTTCACCCTCCGGGCCTTCGTGGACCAGGCCACTGGCGTGATCGACGCACAAGGTCGGCGCACCCTGGGCGCTGACGCCCAGCGAGAACGGGTGGCCGCGAAACAGCGCCGGAATGTAGCGCCCGGTCCAGCGGCCATCTGACGCCACGCACAGGTTGGTGTCAGGCGGTACCCCCAGCACGGCCACCACCAGCCAGGCATCCGCCTGCTGCAGAAAGGCGATTGGAAGTGACATACAGGCTTGGGGCAACTCGCTAGCCACCAGCGGCGCCAGCGCCTGACGCGCGGCAAAATCATATCGGACGGGGCGCGTCCAGCGCAGGGGGCCGTGGCGTTCAAGGGTAATGGGCTGAGGGTCTTGCATGGTCGTTAAGCCTGTCTATCAGGATTGGCTGGTAAGCACCGCGATGACCGCCGATGCCAAAAATAAAAAACCCCCGAGTCTTTGTGAGACCGGGGGTTCTTGTGGAAGCGTCCTGCCTGAGGCTACTCAGACAGGACTAACCGAGCGGCTCGCTTAGGCAACGATATCGCTGAACGAGAAGTTCGTCGAGTTGACGCCGATGAGAGCAACCACACCGTCAGGGGTGTCGTCATTGTTGGCATCAAAGAACACCAGACCAACTGTCTCAACACCGTTACCCAGCAGATCAGCCTGGATGGAACCGAGGTAGTAAACCACGTTGGTTCCGCTCATTGCAGCCAAGGCATCGTTGTACACATCGACATAGGTATCGAGGGCAACTTCAGCAGAAGAGTCGAAATTGCCGCTGACGCCGCCGGTACCAGCTGCCAGACCGAAGCTGATGGTGTCATCTTCCACGGTGCTGAAGTCAGTGATGATGTCAGCAGTCGCTAGATCAGCAAGGGTGCCGGTCAGCAGCTGAGATGCACCTGTGCCGCTGATGCCGCCCGATGAACTGGCTGCCAGCGTGAAACCACCGTTGTCAGACACTCCATCCAGGAGAGTCAGGACCGCACCGGAAACGCCAGGGACAGCCGGGGTAAGCACGACTGCAACAACCCCGTTCACCGGGTTGACTGATCCCGCCACGGTATTGAACGAAGTCCCGAGGGCCAACGCGATAGCATCTTCGGTCTCCCCGCCCATTGCCACATACTCGCCAGTGATGGCGTCACCATCATCAGGCGTTGCAGTCAGACGATAAACCTCACCAGCGACAGCCAATGTGGCGCTACCGGTGCCAATCGTCACCTTGCTCTGCTGTGGCACATCGGCAGCGTCGGAAGCGGCAGCCTCAACAGCCGTCATCACCGCAGGCACTGAGTGGGTAATGGAGAGGATCTCCACGCCCTGGCCCGGTGCACCGTTCACCAGGAGTTGATCATTGATGTCATCGTAGATCGTCGCCAGGCCGCGGGTTGACAGTTCAGCGGCGATTTTGTCGCCCACTGCATCCAGATCGTTGAAGTCGATAGTGGCATCGTCCAGAATCTGGAAGTTACCGTTGCCGTTCCCTTCACGGTAGAACACGGTAATGGACTGCAAGCCATCATTGTTAGCCATGGCGGTATCCGCAAGATCCCAGATCTCGTCGTCGTTACCGGCGACTGTCGGTGCAGCTGCAGGCACGACTTCAATCGGCTGACTGATATCGATATTGAAGATGAAGTCGTCAGCACCGCCGTTACCCGTCAGTATGTCTTCTGCACCCAATGCTTGGCTGGTATTGCCACCGTTGATGACGTCAGCAAAGGCGCTGCCGATCAGGGTGTCAAGCGATGCCGTGCCGTCGGTCGAACCGGTCAGGTTGAAGCCCTTGGTGCCACCCGCTGCAGAGACGTCGATGGTGCCGTCGGTTAGCGTTGCGCCCCGCGAGATGTTGGCCGTGCCAATGTTGCTGGTCGCTGCCGTTGCAATGAAGGTAGCAACCACTGCATTAGCCGTTGCGGTTGCACCGGTCACTTGCAGCACATCGTCGGCGCCGGCACCGGCGCCATCAGCAGCCAGGCCTGTGACCGTGTCAGTTCCGGCATCGACCACCACGGTATCCGATCCACCGGTTGTCAGATCGATCAGGTCGTCGCCGAGACCGCCAGTAACCGTGTCGTCAAGGGAACTCAGAAGGATACGGTCATTGTTGGCCGAACCAACAACAATCTGACCCGCATCTATGTATCCGCCAACTCCATCAGGTACCGAGGCCTCGTCGACATCAAGGTCGAAATAACCGTCGGCGTCCTGCGGCAGCGGCAGCGTGGTATCCAGGGTTACCGCCGAGACGTCAACCACAACCGTCCTGATGTTGCTGTCGCCAACCCAGTCCAAATTGCCCAGATTGTTGTCGGTGCCATCGCCAACGATGAAGGTGGTGCCTTCGCCGCGGACCACTGCACCGATAAGGTCAATCGCCTTGGCCTGGTCGATGGTGAGGGTCAGCGAACTACCGGCCGGCACATCGATCGTCGTCGTGGCATCGACACTCAGCACCACGTCCGACAGATCCACAGCGCCGTCGATGATCATCGGCACGTTAATCAAGGTCAGGATGGCACCGGCCTGGAACACCACGTCGTCGGTAATGGTCAGCGAACTGCCCGCTGCGGCGCCGGTGAAGTCGAACACCCACTCGCTACCCGTGTTGAGTTGCGGCGTGTTGGCGCCAACCGTCTCCAGGGTCATCGTGGTCACGCCTTGGCCGGCGGTGAAGGTGAATGCCTCCAGCAGTCCGTCGTTGGTACCGCCAGGCGTGCTGTCGTCGTTGGTGCTGTCGATTTGCGAGAGCGTGAGGTTCAGCGTGCCGTCAAAATCCGAAGCATCGATGTCGCTCAGTTCGTTGCCTTCCACTTCCTGCAGCGTGATCGTGCCCGCGGCATCATTGCCGTTGGTGATCGTCAGGGTTTCGGTGTTGTCCATGTGCATGACCGGGTCGAGCACGGCGGTGAAGCCGGTCGCGTCCATGGTCAGGCCAGTGATGTCAACATCTGAAGTGTTAATCGCCGCGATGGTGATGTTGTTGTCACCCGTGAAGTCGAGCAAGGCGTTGGTGTCCGCATTGTTCCCGACCAGCGAGGCGTTGCCGTTCTCGTAGGTGATGGT
>NZ_JBAQRT010000229.1:0-30487 GCF_049306435.1 Zavarzinia sp. | reverse complement strand
CGCCGACGCCGGGCAGGGCGCGCAGGGTCGCGACCAGACGCGCCGCGCCCGGCACCTGCTCGAGGCGAAGGGCGGGGGCGTAGCGGCGCAATACCGCCTGCTCGACGGCGTCGATGTCTTTATCGGTCACGGGCCGCCCCAGTTTCCGCCCGAGGATTTCGCGGGCGATGCCGCGATCGGTCGAGGTCCGGTAGCGCGACCAGTCGGTATCGAGGGCATGACCATGCAACTCCGCCCAGGCGGCGGCGAGGGCGGCGTCGTCATGGCCGGTCGAGCGGATCAGCGTGCCGTCGATATCGAGGAGGACGAGGAGAGTCGACATGGTGGCGGCAGGATAACCGCCTTTCGTCAGGCAATCAGCAGCCACAAGGCGAAAAGGCCAAGAAAGACCAGGACCCCGCCCCAGAGATAGGGATGAAGGCCCCGGCTGGCCCCGTCGTCAGCCATGACGCAGCTCGATGATGGTCGGCTTGCCCGTCGCATCCGGCTGATAGTGATGGGTGAAGACCGCCCGCGCCTCCTCGAAGGCGGCGAGGGGAAAGTCGTCACCGACCTCGAAACCGTCGATGCCGCAGCGGATCATATGCGGGATCTGGTCCCACAGCACGTCGCCCACCGCCCGGATCTCGCCGTCGAAGCCGAAACGCTGGCGTAGCTGGACGGCATGGGAATACCCCCTTCCGTCACGGAAGATCGGGAATTCCAGGGCGACGAGGGCGATGCGGCCGAGATCCTCGGCGACGCTCGAAGGCGCCTCGTTCGATTTCAGGCGCAGGCCCAGCGGCGCGTTGCGACCGACCAGCTTGTCCCGATCCGCCCGGAAGCGGTCGAGGGAGACGACGACGGCCTTGCCCTCGGGCAGTTCGTCGTCGTCGGCGACATGGGTCCAGTCGTCGGCGACAGTGGAGGCGTTCTTAACGAGCTTCATAAAGCGCAGCCTTGAACGGGGCGAGGCCGACCCGACGGTAACAGTCGAGGAAGGTTTCGGCATCGCCGTGACGCAGGGACAGATAGGTTTCGATCACGGTCTCGACCGCGCCGACGATCCGCTCCGGCGGGAAGCCGGCGCCGGTGATCTGGCCGATCGAGGCATCCTCCGCGCCCGAGCCGCCGAGCTGGAGCTGGTAGAGCTCCTTGCCGTGCTTGTCGACGCCGAGAATGCCGATATGGCCGACATGGTGATGGCCGCAGGCGTTGATGCAGCCCGACATCTTGATCTTCAGGCTGCCGATCGCGTATTGGCGCTCGAGATCGGCGAAACGCTGCTGCAACTCGTCGGCGATCGGGATCGAACGGGCATTGGCGAGATCGCAGTAGTCGAGGCCCGGGCAGCAGATGATGTCCGAGATCAGGCCGATGTTGGCGCTGCCGAGGCCGGCGGCCGACAGCTGCTTCCACACGGTATAAAGGTCGTCCAGCTTCACATTGGGCAGGACGAGGTTCTGCTCGTGGGTGACGCGCAATTCGTCGAGCGAATAACGCTCGGCGATATCGGCGACCGCGTCCATCTGGTCGGCGCTGGCATCGCCCGGGGCGACGCCCGGCGCCTTCAGCGAGACCGAGACGATGGCGTAACCCGGCACCTTATGGGCGTGGACATTGGTGCGCACGAAGGTGCGGAAGCCCTTGTCCTCGAACCTGCGCGCCTCGAAAGCGGTCGAGGTCGCGGGCAGCGTCTCGTAAGCGGGCGGGGCGAAATAGGCCTGGATGCGGGCGATTTCCGCGTCCGGCAGTTTCACCGTGCCCTGGCTGCGGGCGAATTCCTCGTCGACGAGGGCGGAATATTTCTCCAAGCCCATTTCATGGACCAGGATCTTGATCCGCGCCTTGTAGATATTGTCGCGCCGGCCCAGCTCGTTGTAGACGCGCAGGCACGCCGTCGCATAGTCGAGGAGATCGGCCTTCGGCACGAAATCCCTGATCTTCTTGGCGATGATCGGCGTCCGGCCCATGCCGCCGCCGATCCAGAATTCGAAACCGGTCTCGCCCGCCGCGTTACGCACGACGCGGATACCGATGTCGTGCAGCTTGATCGCCGCGCGGTCATGTTCGCTGCCGGTGACGGCGATCTTGAACTTGCGCGGCAGATAGGAAAATTCCGGATGGAAACTCGACCACTGGCGGATGATCTCGCACCAGGGGCGGGGGTCTTCCACCTCACCGGCGGCGACGCCGGCGAAGGGATCGGAGGTCACATTGCGGATGCAGTTGCCCGAGGTCTGGATGCCATGCATCTCGACCGTGGCGAGATCGGCCAGGATATCGGGCGTGTCGACCAGACGGGGCCAGTTGTACTGGATGTTCTGCCGCGTGGTGAAATGGCCGTAGCCCTTGTCGTACTTGCGGGCGACATGGGCCAGCATCCGCATCTGCCGGGGCGACAGCGTGCCATAGGGAATGGCGACCCGCAGCATATAGGCATGGAGCTGGAGATAGAGGCCGTTCATCAGGCGCAGCGGCTTGAACTGGTCTTCGGTCAGCTCGCCCTTCAGGCGGCGCCCGACCTGACCGCGAAACTGGGCGACGCGCTCGTCGACGGCCTGCTGATCGAATTCGTCATAACGGTACATGGGCGTGCCTTGCGTCAGCGGGGCAGGGCAGGCGCAGGGGCCTGCTTGCCGAGGTCGGGACGGTTGGACGGGCCGGCGGCCCTGATCCGCTCGCGCACGCTGGCGGGCAGGATCCGGCCATCCTCGACCGTGACCGGCATCAGATAGGCGCCGACGACGAGGCGCGCCTTCACGGCGGTGGCGGCGGTCTCCGTCAGCTGGCCTTCCGCGCCGACATCGACCGCGACGAGGGCCGATGCCAGGTCCTCGACCCAGGGGGCCGCCTTGCCGATATAGACGACCGCGCCATCGTCCAGCCTGTTCGCCGTCAAAACCTTCATATCCACCGGGTCCGTGTAGTAAGGACACGGTGATACGCTGCGCCCACGCGAAGGTCAAGGCCGCGTTGGACAACCAGATAAATATCAAATAAATTATGTTGAATAAATGTTGCGCCGCGAATTCGGCGCAACGCCTTGATTTTTCGTCTATTTGAACAGTTTGGCGCTGGTCCGGCTGCTGGGCGTGATGCGCTTGGCGCAATCCGCTATGGCGCCATCGGTATTGCCGCAACTCATGACGTCGTTGATCAGCACGCTGCCGATGCGACCGCAGTCCTGGCCGTCGATGTCGAACAGCTTCACCGTGGTCTTGCCCGATGCGACGGGGGCGAGGCTGGCGGCGACGCGCTTTTCGATCACCTGGTCCTGGTTGAACAGGATGAAGTCCAGCTTCAGGTCGGTGATATCCGGGCCGCCGGGATTGGCGATCACCAGATAGACACGGCAGGCGCCGGCCTGCGGCTCCAGCTTGTTCAATTCGACGGTGATCGGCTCGGCCACGGCGGGCGCGGCGGCCACGGCGGGTTGGGTGGTGGGGGCCGGCGCCGGGGTCTCGGCGGCGGGAGCCGGGGTCTGGGCGGCGGCGGCGAAGGAGGCCAGGCAAAGGGCGACACAGGCCAGCGATCCGGTCGGGAAATTCATACGGTCCTCGCAATGACGAAGCGAACGGGCAGGAGGATGCCGCCATGCCCCGGTTCGGCGCAAGCATGGCGCCAGAACGGTCCGGCGAAAATAGGGCGATCGAAATATCCTTTTCGCCAGGGAAAGCCATGTCCCCCCGTCCAGGGGGAGGGGGCATCGGCATTTCCGTTCACCACTGGGTCTGCGGGGCCTTGACCTGCGTCATGAATGTTATGTTATAACGTATCTGAATTTGGGGAGGCGGAATACGCCATGTCGTCCATCCATCCGACCATGCTGAGCCTTGGGGCCGGGAGCCGCCTTGCCATCGTCGCCGGGCTGATCGTGCTCCTGTGGGGCGCCGTGCTGTGGGCGCTGTGATGGTCGGGCCTCGCCTTGCCGCCATCGAGGTGCGGGACCTGACCGTCGCCTACGACCGTCACCCCGCCGTGCATCATCTGTCCTGCCGCTTCGAGCCGGGATCGCTGACCGCTGTCGTCGGGCCGAATGGCGCCGGCAAGTCGACCCTGATCAAATCCATCGTCGGCCTGCTGCGCCCGGCCGAGGGCCGGATTTCCATGGGGGCCTTGCGCCGCCAGGACATCGCCTATCTGCCTCAGCAGGCGGACATCGACCGCAGCTTTCCGATCACCGTCGCCGATACGGTCGCCCTAGGTCATTGGGCGCGGGTCGGCATCTTCCGGGCGATCGGCCGTCCGTTGCGTGACAAGGTGGGCGAAGCGCTGTCGGCTGTCGGACTGGAAGGTTTCGAGCAGCGGCCGATCGGCTCCCTGTCGTCCGGCCAGTTCCAGCGCGTGCTCTTCGCCCGCCTGTTGTTGCAGGACGCCGGCGTCATCCTGCTGGACGAGCCGTTCAACGCGATCGACACCAGGACGACCCAGGACCTGCTGGATCTCGTCGGCCGCTGGCATGGCGAGAAGCGGACGGTGATCGCCGTCCTGCACGACATGGATCAGGTGCGCCAGTATTTCCCCGACACGCTGCTGCTGGCCCGGGAACTCGTCGCCTGCGGCCCGACGCCGGACTGCCTGACCGCGGGCAATCTTCTCGCCGCGCGCCGCATGTCCGAGCGCTGGCAGGACGACGCCGCCGTCTGCGCGCCCGAGAAGCGGCGGGCATGATGGCGCTCTGGTCCCTGCTGTTCGAGCCTTTCGCCGATTTCGCCTTCATGCGGCGGGCACTGGTCGCCTGTTTCGCCCTGGCGCTCGGCTGCGGCCCGGTGGGCGTTCTCCTGATGCTGCGGCGGATGAGCCTGATCGGCGATGCCATGAGCCATGCGGTGCTGCCGGGCGCCGCCATCGGCTTCCTGATCGCCGGCCTCAACATCTGGGCCATGGGGCTGGGCGGTCTCGTCGCCGGCATTTCCGTCGCGCTTCTGTCCGGCCTCGTCACCCGCAACACGATCCTGCGGGAAGATGCCAGTTTCGCCGGCTTCTACCTGATCTCGCTCAGTCTCGGTGTGCTGATCGTCTCGACAAGGGGCTCCAACGTCGATCTTCTGCATGTCCTGTTCGGCACGATCCTCGCGGTCGATGACGCCGCCCTGCTGACGGTCGCGGGCATCGCCTCCCTTTCCATCGCCGTGCTGGCCCTCATCTACCGGCCGCTGGTCGTCGAATGTTTCGATCCCGGCTTCCTGCGGGCGGTCGGCGGCGGCGCGGGCTCGATCTTCCATGTCGTCTTCCTCGTCCTCGTCGTCGTCAATCTGGTGGCCGGCTTCCAGGCCCTCGGCACCCTGATGGCGGTCGGGCTGATGATGCTGCCGGCGGCGGCCAGCCGCTTCTGGGCGCGGGATGTCTGGTCGATGGCGGCGGTCTCGATCGGCATCGCCATGCTGTCGGGCTGGATCGGCCTGCTCGTCTCCTATCACCGGGACCTGCCGTCCGGCCCCGCCATCGTGATCACGGCCGGTGTCGCCTATGTCGCTTCCATCGTCCTCGGGCGGGAAGGCGGCGTTATCTGGCGCTATATGCCGCGCCGTCATCTGGAGGCTTGAGACCCATGCTGCTGCGCCCGTTCCTCCTCGCCCTCGGGCTTTCCACCATCGCCACCGCCGCGCTTGCCGAGCCGGTGAAGGTCGTCGCTTCCTTCTCGATCCTCGGCGACATGGTGGCCAATGTCGGCGGCGATCATATCGCCCTGACGACCCTGGTCGGCCCCGATGGCGACGCCCATGTCTTCCAGCCCAGCCCGCGCGACGCCAGGGCGGTCGCAGGCGCCAATCTCGTGATCATTTCCGGCCTCGGCTTCGAGGGCTGGATGGAGCGCCTGACCGAAGCCGCCGCCTACAAGGGCAAGGTGGTGGTCGCCAGCGCCGGTGTCACCCCCCGCGAAATGGCGGAAGAGGAAGAGGGCCACGCCGAGGACGGCCACGACGATCACGGCCATGGCAATATCGACCCGCACGCCTGGCAGGACCTGTCGAACGGGCTGCGCTATGTCGACAATATCGCCGCCGGCCTGATCGCCGCCGATCCCGCCAATGCCGACGACTACCGCGCCCGCGCCGCCGCCTACCGCGCCAGGCTCGGGGCGCTGGACGCCAAGGTGAAGGCCGCCATCAATGCCCTGCCGGCGGAGCGGCGCAAGATCATCACCAGCCATGACGCCTTCGGCTATTTCGCCGCCGCCTATGGCCTCGAGGTTCTGGCGCCCCAGGGTGTCTCGACCGAATCGGAGGCCTCGGCCAAGGGTGTCGCCCTGCTGATCAACCAGATCAAGGAGACCAAGGCCCCCGCTGTCTTCCTCGAAAACGTGACCGATCCCCGCCTGATCGAGCAGATCGCCAGGGAGACCGGCGCGCATATCGGGGGCACGCTTTATTCCGACGCACTCTCTGATGCATCTGGCGACGCCTCTACCTATATTGCGATGTTCGAACACAATGTGGCCATGCTGACGGCCGCCTTGGGATCATAATCGCTGGAGTGCGTTAGATGAATCAGGTCCCCGTGACCGTCCTGACCGGCTATCTGGGCGCCGGCAAGACAACCTTGCTCAACCGGATCCTGACCGAGCAGCACGGCAAGCGCTATGCCGTCGTGGTCAACGAGTTCGGCGAGATCGGCATCGACAACGACCTCGTCGTCGAGACCGACGAGGAAGTCTTCGAGATGAACAACGGCTGCATCTGCTGCACCGTGCGCGGGGACCTCATTCGCATCCTCACCGGCCTGATGCGCCGCAAGGGCAAGTTCGACGCCATCCTGATCGAGACCACGGGCCTCGCCGATCCCGCGCCCGTCGCCCAGACCTTCTTCGTCGACGAGGATGTCCAGGCCAAGGCCAAGCTCGACGCGGTCGTCACCGTGGTCGATGCCCTGAACATCGAGGCCCGCCTGAAGGACAGCAAGGAAGCGCGCGAGCAGATCGCCTTCGCCGACGTCATCCTGCTGAACAAGACCGATCTCGTCGCGCCCGCCGACCTCGACCGGATCGAGGGGATCATCCGCGGCATCAACAAGGCCGCCGAAATCCACCGCACCACCAACAGCCAGGTCCCCCTCGACCGCGTGCTCGACCGGGGCGCCTTCGATCTCGACCGCATCCTGGCGATCGAGCCCGATTTCCTCGAAGGCGGTCATGTCCACAGCCACAACGAGGACATCACCTCGGTCTCCTTCACGCAGATCGATCCCCTCGACGAGAACAAGTTCAACCGCTGGATCTCCCATATCCTGCAGACCAAGGGGCAGGACATCCTGCGCTCCAAGGGCATCCTGTCCTTCGCGAACCAGGACGATCAGTTCGTCTTCCAGGG
Source organism: Zavarzinia sp. (assembly GCF_049306435.1). Taxonomy (NCBI): domain Bacteria; kingdom Pseudomonadati; phylum Pseudomonadota; class Alphaproteobacteria; order Rhodospirillales; family Zavarziniaceae; genus Zavarzinia; species Zavarzinia sp. The sequence goes on along the minus strand of NZ_JBAQRT010000229.1, from coordinate 23,195 downwards.
CGTGCACATGCTGCTCGACGGCGATTACCGCCGGCCCTGGGCGCCGGACGATCCGCGTATCAGCCGCATCGTCTTCATCGGTCGCAATCTCGACGTGGCGGCGCTGAAGGCCGGATTCGAGGCTTGCCGTGCCGCCTGAATTCCCTGATTTCCAGCCGGAAGACGTTTACGCCGACCGCCTGCCGCCGAGCCGTGTCGATTGCTATCCGCAGGAAGCCGGCATCATCGCCCTCGCCATCGACGGGCGGGACCGTATCGGCTTCGCCTTCGACGATGGCCGCATCGCCGTCGGCGGCCTCGATGCCCCGGCCGAATTCGTGGCACTTGAGGGGCATGACGGCGTCTCCCTCGCGCTCTGCGCCGGGCCGAAGGGTGGTTTCGTCTCGGGCGGGGACGACGGAAGGGCCGTCCTGATCGCCGCCGACGGCGCGCTGACCGAGTTGCAGGCCCCGGGCAAGGACTGGGTTCATGCCGTCGCCGCCTCGCCCGCTTCGGGGCTGATCGCGCTCGGCGTCGGCAAGACCGCCCGCGTCTTCGATGCCGCCGGCAAGGCGCTGGGGTCGACCGCGCCGGTTGCCTCGGCTGTGACCGGCGTTGCCTTCAATCCCAAGGGCAAGCGCATCGCCGTCGCCCATTACGGCGGCGTCTCGCTCTGGTACGCCGGGGGCCTGACCGGCACGCCGAAGCTCCTGCCGTGGAAGGGTAGCCATGTCTCCGTGACCTGGAGCCCGGACGGCCGCTTCGTCGTCACCGGCACCCAGGACAAGGAATTGCACGGCTGGCGCGTCGAAGACGAGGTCGACATGCGCATGTCCGGCTATGCCGCCAAGGTGAAGAGCTTTTCCTGGTCGGCGGACGAGCGTTGGCTGGCCTGTTCCGGCAGCCCGCTGGTGACCGCCTGGGACTTCATCGGCAAGGGCCCGATGGGCCGCCCGCCGCATCAGTTCGGCGGCGCCGAGGAATTCCTCGCGACCCATGTCGCCGCCCACCCCAAGCTGCCCGTGGTCGCCGCCGCCTTCGAGGACGGACGGATCGAGATGGGCCGTTTCGCGGTCGAGGGTCAGGTCCTCATGAAGGAGGTCGGCGGCGGCCTGCCCACCGGCCTCGCCTGGACCGCCGACGGCGGCCGCCTGCTGATGACGACCGAGGACGGCGAATTTTTCGTCGTCGACCTCGAAGACCTCAAGGTCGCGGCGAAAGAGCAGAAAAAACGGAAATAGGGTTTGCCCACCTCACCCCCCGTCCTCTCCCCCCGCAAGCGGGCGGAGAGGGGGCCATTTCTCCCTCTCCGCCCTTCAGGGGGGAGAGGGCCGGGGTGAGGTGGGGGCGCCACTCTCCTACGACTTCGGCGCCGCCAGCAGCTTGTCGATCGCGCCCGACAGCCCCGTGGGGCTGGTGATGGCGGAATAGGTATCGACGATCTGGCCGTCCTGCCCGATCAGATATTTGTGGAAATTCCAGCTCGGCACATGGTCCGCGCCAAAGCTCGTCGCCGCCCATTTGTAGAAGGGATGGGCGTCCTTGCCGATCACATGGGTCTTGCCCGCCATGGGGAAGTCGACGCCATAGGTCAGCTCGCAGAATTCCTTGATCTCGGTGTTGGAGCCCGGCTCCTGATCGAAATCGTCGGAGGGCACGCCGATGACGACGACGCCCTTGTCCTTATAGGCATCCCATAGGTTCACCATGCCCTTGTACTGGTCGGTGAAGCCGCAGAAGGACGCGGTATTGACCACGACCAGCACTTTGCCCTTGTAGGCGGCGAGGGGCAGGGGGCCGCCTTCCAGCTTCTCGAAAGTGAAGTCATAGGCGCTTTCGGCCAGGGCCGGCATGGCGCCGAGACAAAGGGCGAAGGCAAGGGCGAGGGCTTTCATCGGGGCAACTCCGCTGGACTTTCGCCCATGGTGAGGCATCGGACCCGCGGGGCCAAGCCGCGCCGTCCCGCCCGCTGGCTATCCGTGGTCGTGGCCGCAGGGCTGGAAGGTTGCCGCCTCGTCCAGCGCCGTCTCGCCGAGTTTGCGATAGAAGCAGGTGCGGGCGCCGGTGTGGCAGGCGGCGCCGGTCTGGTCGACGATGGCGAGCAGCGTGTCGCCGTCGCAATCGACGCGCAGTTCGTGCAGCACCTGGACATGGCCCGAGGTATCGCCCTTGCGCCAGAGCGACTGGCGCGAGCGCGACCAATAGGTTACCCGCCCGCTCTTCACGGTTTCGATCAGGGATTCCCGGTTCATCCAGGCCATCATCAGGACCTCGCCGCCCTCGCGCGCCTGGGCGATGGCGGGAACAAGGCCGTTGCCGTCGAATTTCACCGCCGACAACAGGGCCTCGATCGCGGCATCCGTGGGCATCGACACTCTCCGCTGTTACAATATCACACCGACTTGTAGCATCCCGGGGCGGAGCAGGTATAGTGGCAGGCGATGATGCACGACCATGATCACGACCATTGCGTCGCCGAAGCCCTGACCCGGGCCGAGGCGATCTGCGCCGACCGCGGCGCCCGCCTGACCGAGCTGCGCCGCCAGGTCTTCGAACTGGTGCTGGGCAGCCACCGCCCGGTCGGCGCCTATGACCTCGTCGCCCGCCTGGGGGAGAGCGGCGGCAAGCCGGTGGCGCCCCAGACCGTCTACCGCGCCCTCGATTTCCTGATCGAACAGGGCCTCGTCCACCGCATCGCCTCGCTCAACGCCTTCGTCGGCTGCAGCCACCCCCAGGTCGCCCATGCCGGCCAGTTCATGATCTGCACCCGCTGCCAGGAAGTCGCCGAACTCGGCGACCCCGCCGCCGTAACCGGCCTGATCGACCGCGCCGCCGCCCAAGGCTTCACCGTGCAATCGGTCTCGGTCGAGCTGACGGGCGTATGCGCGGCGTGCCGGGGGCGGGGGTAAGGCGGTTTCCGTGCCTTTCGCGCGGTGTTACCCTGTACTCACTTTGTAACACATGAGGGCGACGACATGAGCGAGGCAACCTTCACCTTCCGGGTCGATGCGGACCTGAAGCAGGAATTCGCCACGGCCGCCAAGGCCCGCGATCGCACCGGGGCCCAGCTTCTGCGCGATTTCATGCGCGATTTCGTGCAAAAACAGCAGGAAGCGGCCGAGCATGACGCCCGGTTTCGGCGCCAGGTGCAGGCCGGCCTGGATTCCGCGAACGCGGGCCAGCTGGTGCCCGCCGCCGAGGTCGAGGCCGGATTCGCCGCCCGCCGCGCCGCCACGCGCCGCCGGCTTGCCACCCCCGAATGATGGAATTGCGTTGGACGCCAGAAGCGATCCAGGACCGCGAAACCATCTACGACCATATCGAGGCCGACAATCCCGTCGCCGCCCTGGCGCTCGATGAGTTGCTGGGGGAGCGGGCCGCCCGTCTTGTCTATCAGGTCGAGGATCGAGCGTTGCTGGTTCTCGTCGTCGCTGTCGGCAAACGCGAGCGCAACGAAGTCCATAGGATCGCGGAGCGCCGCTAGAATCGCGGGGACGCCATGATCTTCACGGTCTCCCCGATCTCCCCCTAGTCCAGCCGGAGTATGCCCCGCCTGCCCGCGCCCGGCACTCTCCCCCTCGGGCCGATACGTCCGGGGGAAGCAGGTTTTGAGCACATCGCTGGCGGGGCGGACGGCCCTTGTGACCGGGGGCAGTGGCGGTATCGGGGCGGCGACGGCGGGGCGGTTGTTGCGGGATGGCGCCGCCGTCGTCCTGATGGCGCGGCGGGAGGCGGAGCTGGCGGCGGCGCGGGCGCGGTTGCTGGAGACCTGTCCGGGGGCGGTGATCGCCGTTTCGGCCGGGGATGCGCTGGTGCCCGGCGATGTCGCGCGGGCGGTCGAGGTCGCGCATGGCCTGCAGGGCCGGCTCGATTTCGTCATCGCCACGGTGGGCGGCAGCATGGGGCATCGGCCGCTGGTCATGCATGATGTCGACAGTTTCCGGGCGGTGATCGACCGCAATCTGACCACGGCCTTCATTGCGCTTCGCGAGGGCGTGCCGCGCATGGCCGAAGGGGGCGGGGTGGTGTTTGTTTCGTCCGTCTGCGGCGAGGTGCCGTCGACCTTCCTCGGGCCTTATTGCGCGGCCAAGGGCGGGCTGGAATCCCTGGTCACCGTGGCGGCCAAGGAATGCGCGCGGCTGAAGATCCGGGTGAACGCGGTCCGCCCCGGCATGACCCGCGCGGCGGGCGTCACCTCCATGTTCGGCGAGACCATCATGCGCGAGCGGGCCAAGGAACTGATCCCGCTGGGCGGGCCGGGCGATCCGGCGGCGGTGGCCGAGGCGATCCGTTTCCTGGCCGGGGCCGACTGGCTGACCGGGCAGAGCATCGCGGTCGATGGCGGCTCGGAACTCGCCTTCAACCGCGCCTGCGACAATGCCGATGCCGAATTGTTCGGCAAGACCTGGCCCGCGCCCTGGTCGGACGCGGTCTGAGGCTTCAGTCCGCCGCCGCCATGCGGGCGAAGCCGGCGGCGAGGTCCTCGATCAGGTCGTCGATGTCCTCGAGGCCGGCATGGAAGCGGAGCAGGGGACCGTCCGCCTGCCAGCGGGTGGCGCTGCGCAGGCTTTCGGGATGCTGGGGCACGCAAAGGCTCTCGAAGCCGCCCCAGGACCAGCCCATGCCGAAGAATTCGAGCCCGTCGAGGAAGGCGGCGAGCTTCGCGCGGGAGACGGGGTGGAGCAAGGCGCCGAACAACCCGCTCGCCCCGGAGAAATCCCGCTTCCAGAGCGCATGGCCCGGATCGTCGGCCAGGCCCGGGTGCAGCGCGCGGGCGACCTCGGGCCGCGCCTGCAGCCAGCGGGCGAGGGCAAGGCCCGTCTCCTGATGGCGGGCGAGGCGGACCGAGAGGGTGCGCAGGCCCCGCTGGGTCAGATACATGTCGTCCGGCCCGGTCCAGATCCCCATGTCGCCATGGGCCTTGACGATCAAGGGCAAGGCCTCGGCATTGGCGCTGATCGTGCCGATGAGAACATCGGAATGGCCGACGATATATTTCGTCGCCGCCTGCACCGAGACATCGACGCCGAGCCTTATCGGCTTGAAGAAATGGGGCGAGGCCCAGGTATTGTCGATCACGGTCCAGATGCGGTGATCCGACGCCTTCGCGGCCGCGACGATGGCCGGCACGTCCTGCACCTCGAAGGTGAGGGACCCCGGGCTTTCCATGAAGATGACGGCGGTGTTCGGCCGGATCAGGCCGGCGATGCCGGCGCCGATCAGGGGATCGTAATAGGTCGTCTCGATGCCGAGCTTGCGCAGCACGCCGTTGCAGAAATTCCGGCTGGGGCCATAGCAGCTATCGACTATCAACAGGTGATCGCCGGTCTTCAGCAGGGCCAGCAAGGTGATCGAGACCGCCGACAGGCCGGACGGGGTGAGCACGCAGCCCGCGCCGCCCTCGAGCGCGGCGACGGCGTCCGACAGCACGAAACTGGTCGGCGTGCCGCGCCGGCCGTAGGTCACGCGATGCGGATCGGCCGAGGGCTTCTGCGCGGCTTCCAGCGCGTCGAGGGTCGGGAACAGGATGGTAGAAGCATGATAGACCGGCGGATTGACCGCGCCCTTCTGGTCTTCCGGGTGACGGCCGGCGTGGACGATCTCGGTGTCGGGGCGGTGCTGGCGGCTCAAGGCGGGCTCCTCTTGGACGGATCCGATTGATAGCGCATGTCCCCGCGCCTGTCGCCACGGTCCGATCGCACAAAGATGAGGCGATGGCGGGAAACCTTTGTTTGCGGCGCACAAATATTGACCTTTGCGGCTTGGCAAGGCGCTGGAAAGGTTGTTAGCGTGTGTTGGGGCCGAATTGCATCGTGACAAGATCGACGGCCCGCAACAGCCAAAGGGGGCTTTCTGACATGAACAAGCTGAGCCAGTTCACGATCGGCGCGCTGCTCGCGCTCGGTACGGTGACCGCAGCGCAGGCCGGTACGCTCGACGACGTGAAGAAGAAGGGTTTCGTCCAGTGCGGTGTCAGTGCGGGCCTCGCCGGCTTCTCCGCACCGGATGACAAGGGCAATTATTCGGGTATCGACGTCGACGTGTGCAAGGCCGTGGCCGCCGCCGTCTTCGGCGATGCCACCAAGGTGAAGTTTACCCCGCTGACCGCCAAGGAGCGCTTTACCGCCCTGCAGTCCGGCGAAGTCGATCTGCTCTCGCGCAACACCACCTGGACCCTGAACCGCGATACGGCTCAGGGTCTTTCCTTTGCCGGCGTCACCTATTACGACGGCCAGGGTTTCATGGTGCGCAAGTCGCTGGGCGTCAAAAGCGCCAAGGAACTCGACGGCGCCTCGGTCTGCACCGAAACGGGCACCACGACCGAGCTGAACCTTTCCGACTATTTCAAGTCGAACGGGCTGAAGTACACGGTGGTCGCGCTGGGCTCCAACTCGGAAGCGGTCGCCGCCTATGATTCCGGCCGCTGCGACGCCTATACCACCGATGCCTCGGGTCTCTACGCCACCCGTATCGCGCTGGCGAAGCCGGACGATCACATGGTGCTGCCCGAGATCATCTCGAAGGAGCCTCTCGGCCCCGTCGTCCGCCAGGGCGACAGCCAGTGGTTCAGCGTCGTGAAGTGGTCGCTCTTCGCCCTGGTCGCGGCCGAGGAATATGGCGTCACCGCCGCCAATGTCGATGAACAGAAGGCGTCGTCTGCCAACCCGGAAGTGAAGCGCCTGCTCGGCGCCGAAGGCGAATTCGGCACCCCGATGGGCCTGCCGAACGACTGGGCCTACAAGATCGTCAAGCAGATCGGCAATTATGGCGAGATGTTCGACCGCAACGTCGGCGCCGGTTCGCCGCTGAAGATCGACCGTGGCATCAACGCGCTGTGGAACAAGGGCGGCCTGCAATACGCCCCGCCGTTCCGTTGATCGGCAGCGTGTGACTTGAGGGAGTCGCGGCGCATCGCAAGACAGCTTGCGATGCGCCGTTTCGCGTCAGGGGGCCCGGGTTTCGGGCAAGCAGGGGAAAGACATGGCGAAAGACGGCGCAGGCGCGGGCGGGGCCCCGCGAACGTCACTGCTCTACGATCCCGCCTTCCGCTCGATCGCGTTCCAGATCGTGCTTCTGGTGGCGGTGGTTTTCGTCGGCTGGTATCTGTTCCATAACACGACGCAGAATCTGGCCAGCCGCAACATCGCCTCGGGGTTCGGCTTCCTCGGCCAGCCGGCCGGCTTCGACATCATCCAGGCCCTGGTGCCCTACGGCCAATCGGCGACCTATGGCGAGGCTTTCCTCGTCGCCCTGCTGAACACCATGCTGATCTCGGCGATCGGTATCGTGCTGGCGACGATCATCGGCTTCGTCGTCGGCATCGCGCGCCTGTCCAACAACTGGATCGTCTCCCGTCTCGCCACGGTCTATGTCGAGACGCTGCGCAATATCCCGCTGCTGCTGCAGATCTTCTTCTGGTATTTCGCCGTGCTGCGCACCCTGCCGGGGCCGAAGCAGTCGCTTTCGCCCTTCGAGGGGGTCTATCTCAACCAGCGCGGCCTCTATATGCCGGTGCCGCTGACCGAGCCCGGCTTCTGGACCATTCCGGTCGCCCTGCTGCTCGGCATCGCCGGCGCGGTCGGGGTCTCGATCTGGGCGCGCAGGCGCCTGATGGCGACGGGCAAGCCGTTTCATTCCTTCTGGGTGGGCCTCGCGCTGATCGTCGGCCTGCCGGTGCTGGCCGCGCTGGCGACCGGGGTGCCCTTCACGTTCGAACTTCCGCAGATCAAGGGCTTCAACTTCCAGGGCGGGCTCGTGCTGATCCCTGAATTCATGGCCGTCCTCTTCGCCCTTTCGCTCTATACCGCGTCCTTCATCGCGGAAGTCGTGCGCTCGGGTGTCATGGCGGTCTCGAAGGGACAGAGCGAGGCGGCCCATGCGCTGGGCCTGCGCCAGGGGCTGACCTTGCGTCTCGTCGTCATTCCGCAGGCCTTGCGCGTGATGATTCCACCGATGACCAGCCAGTATCTGAACCTGCTGAAGAACTCCTCGCTCGGCGCCGCCGTCGGTTACCCCGAACTGGTCGCCGTCGTCGCCGGCACGGTGCTGAACCAGACCGGCCAGGCGATCGAGGTGATCGCCCTCACCATGGCGGTCTATCTCACCTTCAGCCTGATCATTTCCCTCTTCATGAACTGGTACAACGCCCGCAAGGCGTTGGTCGAACGCTGAAGGGAGGGGACGTCATGACCGATCAATCTCAAGGCTATGTCTTCACCCCGACGCCGCCGCAACCGCCGCCGGCCAACATGGTGGGCGTCGTCGGCTGGATGCGCGCCAATCTGTTCAACGGCTGGTTCAACTCGCTGCTGACGATCTTCTCGCTCTACCTGCTCTATCTCACCCTGCCGCCGCTGGTGAACTGGGCCGTGGTCAACGCGACGATCTCGGGCACCGACCGCGCCTTGTGCGAAGCCTCGCCCGATGGCGCGTGCTGGACCTTCATCAAGATGCGCTTCAACCAGATCCTGTTCGGCTTCTATCCCGAAGGCGAACAGTGGCGGCCCATCCTCACTTTCGTGATCGGCCTCGGCGGGCTGATCGGCACGGCCTTCCACTTCGCGGGCAAGCGCTGGCTGGTGCTGTTCCTGCTGACCGCCTATCCGGTCATCGCCTTCTTCCTGCTCGCCGGCGGTTACTTCGGTCTGACCGAGGTCGAGACGGCGAAATGGGGCGGTCTCACCGTGACCCTGGTGGTTTCGGTCACCGGCATCGTCGCCTCCTTCCCGATCGGCATCCTGCTGGCGCTCGGGCGGCGCTCGAACATGCCGATCGTCCGCTCGGCCTGCGTCGTCTTCATCGAGGTGGTGCGCGGCGTGCCGCTCATCTCGGTGCTGTTCATGGCGTCCGTTATGCTGCCGCTGTTCCTGCCCGAGGGGGTCAGCTTCAACAAGCTGCTGCGCGCCCTCGTCGGCGTCACCCTGTTCACCGCCGCCTACATGGCGGAAGTGGTGCGTGGCGGGTTGCAGGCGGTGCCGAAGGGCCAGTACGAGGGGGCGGCGGCGCTCGGCCTTGGCTACTGGAAGATGATGATCCTGATCATCCTGCCCCAGGCGCTGAAGCTGGTGATCCCCTCGATCGTCAACAGCTTCATCTCGCTGTTCAAGGATACGACCCTCGTCTACATCGTCGGCCTGTTCGATGTCCTCGAAATCATCCGCGTCTCCACGAAGGACGCCAACTGGATCGGCTTCGAACAGGAGGGCTATGTCTTCGCAGCCCTCATGTTCTGGGTCTTCTGCTTCGCCATGTCGCGCGTCTCGCTCCGCATCGAGAAGCGCCTTGATACCAGCCACCGCAAGTGACGGAGTGCATCCCAAAATGACCACGGCAACCCCCGCCATTTCGGACAAACTCGCCGTCGAACTTTCCGACGTGAACAAGTGGTATGGCGAGTTCCATGTCCTGCGGAACGTGAACCTGTCCGTCTACAAGGGCGAGCGCATCGTGATCTGCGGGCCTTCGGGCTCGGGCAAGTCGACGATGATCCGCTGCATCAACCGGCTGGAGGAACACCAGAAGGGCAGGATCGTCGTCGATGGCATCGAATTGACCTCGGACCTCAAGCGGATCGACGAGATCCGCCGCGAGGTCGGCATGGTGTTCCAGCACTTCAACCTGTTCCCGCATCTGACCGTGCTGCAGAACTGCACGCTCGCGCCGATCTACGTCCGGGGAATGCCCAAGAAGGACGCGGAGGAGATCGCGATGAAATACCTGAAGCGCGTGCGCATTCCCGAACAGGCCAACAAGTTCCCCGGCCAGCTTTCGGGCGGACAGCAACAGCGCGTCGCCATCGCCCGTTCCCTGTGCATGAGCCCCAAGATCATGCTGTTCGACGAGCCGACCTCGGCGCTCGACCCGGAAATGGTCAAGGAAGTGCTCGACACCATGGTCTCGCTGGCGGAGGAGGGCATGACCATGCTCTGCGTCACCCACGAAATGGGTTTCGCGCGCCAGGTCGCCAACCGGGTGATCTTCATGGACCGGGGCGAGATCGTCGAGCAGAACGAGCCGAACGAATTCTTCTCGAACCCGAAGAGCGACCGGACGAAACTCTTCCTGTCACAGATCCTGCACTGACGAGGTTCCGCCCCCTGGCCGAGGGCCGGGGGGCGAAGCCGAGCCGTCAGCCGTGGCCTTCGGGCAGGCCGTGGTTCATCGACAGAGCGGGGGCGCCTTCCTTGCACCAGCCGACGATGCGGGCCGGCACGCCGGCCACCGTGGCGCAGGGCGGCACATCCTCGAGGACGACGCTGCCGGCGCCGACCTTGGCGTTGCGGCCGATTTCGATATTGCCAAGCACGATGGCCCCGGCCGACAGCAGCACGCCGTCGCGCACCTTGGGGTGACGGTCGCCGGATTCCTTGCCGGTGCCGCCCAGGGTTACCTTCTGCAGGATCGAGACATTGTTGCCGATCGACGCGGTCTCGCCGACGACGAGGCCGGTGCCGTGATCGAGCATGACGCCGCGACCGACCGGCGCCGCCGGATGAATGTCGACGGCGAAGACTTCCGAACCCCGGCTCTGGAAGAACAGGGCGGCGTCATGGCGCCCCTCGTTCCACAGATGATGGGCGATGCGGTGCATCTGCAGGGCCTGGAAGCCCTTGAAGAACAGGAAGGGATGGGCCGGCCCCTTCACCGCCGGATCGCGCTCCAGGATGGCGGCGAGATCGGCCTCGGCCGCCGTCGCGATCTCGGGATCGGCCAGCACCGCCTCGGCGACGAGATCGGCGACCGTGTCGCGCGGGGTCATTTCGCAGGCCGCCTTGTCCGCCAGCATGGCGCCGAGCGCCGCCGGGAAATCGGCCTTGCCCAGGATCCAGTGGCGGACGAGGGCGGTCAGCAGGGGTTCGGTCGCGGCGATGCGGGCGGCATGTTCGGTCAGGGACTGCCAGACATCCGCCGGCGCCCCCGGACCGCGCGCCACCCTGGGCGGCGCGGCGGCATGGACAAGTGAACTCTGCAACGGCTCGACGGGCATGTTCAGCCTCCCGATCAGCGATCAGGGGTGACTATAACGCACAATCTGGCCGTGGCGCGTTTCTTCCGCGCGGGCCAGCTCTACGAAAAGCGGGGCGACATCCGCCGGTTTCGGCAAGGTGGCCTTGTCTTCACCGGGGAAGGCCTTGGCGCGCATTCCGGTATCGACCGGCCCGGGCGAGAGCAGATTGACGCGCAAGCTGGTTGTCTCGGTCTCGGCGGCATAGGCCGTCACCATGGCGTTCAGCGCCGCCTTCGAGGTGGCGTAGCCGCCCCAATAGGCCTGGCCCTTGGTCGCGGCGCCCGAGGTCACGAAAATCGCCCGCCCGGCGTCGCTCGCCCGCAGCAGCACGTCGAGCGAGCGGATCAGACGCCAGTTGGCGGTGATGTTGATGGTCATCAGCGCGTCCCAGTCCTTCGGCTTGATATGGCCGAGGGGGGCGAGCATCCCGAGGACGCCCGCGTTGGAGACGAGGATGTCGAGCTTGCCCCAGCGCTCGGCGATGGCGCCGCCGAGCCGGTCGATGCCGGGACCATCGGCGAGATCCAGGGGCACGAGGGTGGACGGATTGCCACCCGCGACCTGGATCGCGTCGTCCAGTTCCTCGAGCGCACCCGTCGTCCGGGACAGCAGGATGAGGTCGGCGCCGGCGGCGGCATAGGCCTTGGCGACGGCCCAGCCGATGCCGCGCGACGCGCCGGTGATCAGGGCAAGGCGCCCTGCCAGGGGTTTTTCGATGCTCAAGGGATCAGCCCGCGGCTTTCACGCGATGGGGGCGCGACTGGTCCTCGTCGCCGCCCCAATGGTCGGTCAGGGATATGGGATAGTCGCCGGTGAAACAGGCGTCGCAGAACTGCGGCTGGGCGGCGTTGCGCCCGGCCTCGCCCATGGCGCGGTAGAGCCCGTCCATCGAGATGAAGGCGAGACTGTCGGCCTGGATGAAGCGGCGCATTCCCTCGATATCATGGGTCGCGGCCAGCAACTGGCTGCGCTCCGGCGTGTCGACGCCGTAGAAGCAGGAATGGGTGGTCGGCGGGCTGGCGATGCGCATATGCACTTCACGGGCGCCGGCGTCGCGCACCATCTGCACGATCTTCAGCGAGGTGGTGCCACGGACGATCGAATCGTCGACCAGCACCACGCGCTTGCCCTCGATCTGCGGGCGATTGGCGTTGTGCTTCAGCTTGACGCCGAGATTGCGGATCTGCTGCGTCGGCTCGATGAAGGTGCGGCCGACGTAGTGATTGCGGATGATGCCCAGCTCGAAGGGAATGCGAGCCTCGGCGGCGAAGCCGATCGCCGCGGGCACGCCCGAATCCGGCACGGGGATGATCACATCGGCCTCGATCCCGCTTTCGCGGGCGAGTTCGGCGCCGATGTGCTTGCGCACGTCATAGACCGAACGACCCTCGACCACCGAATCGGGCCGGGCGAAATAGATATGCTCGAAGATGCAGAAGCGCGGCTTCGGGGTCGCGAAGGGCTTCAGGCTGGTGATGCCCTCGTCCGAGACGATGACGATCTCGCCCGGTTCGACGTCGCGAATGAACTCAGCGCCATTGATGTCGAGGGCGCAGGTCTCGGAAGCGAAGACGATCGTGTCGTCCGCCAGCTTGCCCATGACCAGCGGCCGCACGCCCAGGGGATCGCGCATCCCCATCATCATGCTGTCGGTCAGGGCGACGAGGCTGTAGGCCCCCTCGATCTGCTTGAGGGCATCGATCAGCCGGTCGACGACATCGTTCTTGGTCGAGGTCGCGACCAGATGGAGGATGACCTCGGTATCGGAAGTGGACTGGAAGATGCAGCCCGCCTTGACCAGCCGGCGGCGCAGCGCCATGGCGTTGGTCAGATTGCCATTGTGGGCGATGGCGAAACCGCCGAACGACAGGTCGGCGAAGAGCGGTTGGACATTGCGGAGGACGGTCGCGCCGAAGGTGGCGTAGCGAACGTGGCCGATGGCGGCATAACCCGCCAGATCGGCCATCACCTTGTCGGATTCGAAGGCTTCGGCGACATGGCCCATGGCGCGATGCGCCTGGAAACGCGCCCCGTCGAAGGAGACGATCCCCGCCGCTTCCTGGCCCCGGTGCTGGAGGGCATGGAGGCCGAGGGCAACGTGGCGGGCGGCATCCGCATGGCGCGAAATGCCGAAAATGCCGCATTCCTCGCGCAGGTGATCGTCATCGAAAGGGGTCGTCAACGACCTTCCTCCTCAGTTCGCTTTGGTGGTTCCCACGCTGTCGATCAGGTGATTGAAATCACTGACCTGCTGGGACGAATAACCGGTTTCCCCGTTGGCGCCGGGCAGGGCACCCTGCGGCTTCGGGGGCGCCGCCGGGGTGGGGGCCGGCGCCGGGGTAGCGCCGGGCGACAGGACGGGGGCGATGGTCTCGAAAGTGCGGGCACCGTCAAGGACGACGCCGCCTTCATCGCGCAGACGCGACAGGACCTGATCGCTGCGCAATTCGGGCGGCAGGATGTCGAAGACGATCTCGGCCCCGGCGCGGATGATCGGCAGGGTCTTGGCGTCACGCATCCAGGCCGGATCTTCGGGTTCCTTCACCAGGTTGGTGACCACGAGATAGAAGATCGAGACGACGGCGAGACCGCGCAGGATGCCGAAGGCGAAGCCGAGCGTGCGGTCGAGCGGGCCGACCGCGCTTTGCTGCACGCGGCTGGCGACGAGATGGGTCAGGATCGAGAAGACCAGCAGGGCGACAATGAAGGGCGCGCCCACGGCGATCGCCTGCGCCAGCACTTCATGGCCGGTGGCCTGAAGGGCGTAGGGCTTCACGTTGTCCTGCAGATAGAGCGCGACCAGCGCGGCGCCGACCCAGGCAGCGATCGACAGCACCTCCCGGGTGAAGCCCCGGAAGAAGGCAAACAGCGCAGACAGGACGACGAGAGCAATAACCACCCCGTCGACCAGATTGAAGGGCAGATCGGACATGATCAGCGATTCCTCGGAGGGTGGCCACCAGCGGCTCCCACCCCTTCTCCTACAAGGCGGTGGACCATGTCCGCAAGACGGGAGATCTCCGTAATGCCGGCGGACGTCGTACGTTTTGCCCCACCTGTCGGGACAAGCGCCTGATCGAAGCCCAATTTGGCGGCTTCCTTCAGTCTTGCCTCGGATTGGGCGACCGGCCGGACTTCGCCCGTCAGGCCGATTTCCCCGAAGACTACCATGTTTCGCGGCAGCGCAATATCGACCATTGCGGAGACGAGGGCTGCGGCAACCGCAAGGTCGGCCCCGGGTTCGACGATGCGAAGCCCGCCGGCGACGTTCAGATAGACATCGCGCGGACCGAATGCAATGCCGCAGCGCGCTTCCAGCACGGCCATGACCATGGCCAGCCGGCCCGAGTCCCAGCCGATCACGGCGCGGCGGGGCGTGCCCAGCGCCGAAGGGGCGACCAGGGCCTGAATCTCGACCAGCAAGGGGCGCGAGCCCTCGATGCCGGCGAAGACGACGGTGCCCGAGACATCCTCCTGTCGCTCGCCGAGGAAGACGGCGGAAGGATTGGCGACCTGGGCGAGGCCGCCGCCGGTCATCTCGAAGACGCCGATCTCGTCGGTCGGGCCGAAGCGGTTCTTGACCGCGCGCAGGATGCGGAACTGATGGCTGCGCTCACCCTCGAAATAAAGGACGGTATCGACCATGTGCTCGACCACCCGGGGGCCGGCGATCTGGCCGTCCTTGGTGACATGGCCGACCAGGATGACGGTCACGCCCCGCTTCTTGGCATAGCGCACCAACTCGCCCGCCACCGCCCGCACCTGCGAGACGGTGCCGGGGGCCGACTCGATATTCTCGGCGAACATGGTCTGGATCGAATCGATGATGACGACATCGGGCCGGCCAAGGCCGTCCAGCGCCGCGAAAATATCGCCAAGGCCGGTTTCCGCGAGGAGGCGCACCGGCGCGTCGCCAAGGCCGAGGCGCCCGGCGCGCAGACGCACCTGATTGACCGCTTCCTCGCCCGAGATATAGGCGCAGAGCTTGCCCGCGCGGGCGAGGGCGGCCGCGACCTGCAGCAGGATGGTGGATTTGCCGATGCCGGGGTCGCCGCCGACCAGAAGCGCGGAGCCGGGCACCAGGCCGCCGCCGGCCACGCGGTCGAATTCCTCGATGCCGGAGGGCAGGCGGGGCGGCGGGGCCTCGCCGCCGCGCAGGTCGGCGAATTCGGGACCGCGACCCTTCTTGCGGGCCTTGGGGTCGAGGCCGCCGGGCAGGGCCTGGGCACCTGCTTCCTCGACCATGGAGTTCCAGGCCCCGCAGGATTCGCAGCGACCGGACCATTTGCGCGCCGCCGTGCCACAGGATTGGCAGACCCAGTTCTCGCCCGGGCGCGCCATCAGGGTTTCAGCACGTCCATGGTGATCGGCCCTTCGGCCCTCCCATGGATGAACTGGTCGACGTAAGGGTTGCCCGAATTGTCGATCTGGTCCTTGTGGCCGCACCAGATGATATGGCCTTTGTAGATCATGGCCAGGCGGTCGGCGATCTTGCGGGCCGAGGCCATGTCATGGGTGATGGTCAGGGTGCTGGCCCCGAGTTCCTTCACGCATTCGACGATCAGGTCGTTGATGACATCGGCCATGATCGGGTCGAGGCCGGTGGTCGGCTCGTCGAAGAAGATGATTTCCGGCTCGGTCGCGATGGCGCGGGCCAACGCGACGCGCTTCTGCATCCCGCCCGACAGTTCGGACGGATAGAGTTCGCCGACATCCGCCTTCAGACCGACGCGGCCCAGTTTCTCGAGGGCGATTTCCCTGGCGGCTTTCCGCTTCATGCCGCGGCCCTGGATCAGGCCGAAGGCGACATTCTCCCACACGCGCAGACTGTCGAAGAGGGCGGAGCCCTGGAACAGCATCCCGAATTTCGCGAGATATTCTTCCTTGGCCGAGCCGCGCAGGCCGACCACATTCTCGCCGTCGACCAGGATCTTGCCGCGATCGGGACGGATCAGGCCGAGCACGCATTTCAGCATCACCGACTTGCCGGTGCCCGAGCCGCCGATGACGACCATGGATTCGCCCCGGCCGATCTCGAGATCGATACCGTCGAGAACCTTCTTGTGGCCGAAATGCTTGGCCACGCCATGGAGTTTCAGCTTCGGCGTCGTCATGAGGTGAAGAACAATTCGGTGATCAGGTAATTGGCGGCGAGGATCAGCACCGAGGCGGAAACGACCGCGTTGGTCGTCGCCGCGCCCACGCCCTGGGCGCCGCCCTTGCTGTGATAGCCGTGGTAGCAGCCCATGAGGGCGAGCAGGAAGCCGAAGACCGCGGCCTTGACGAGGCCGGAGATCACGTCCATCGGCTCGAGATAGTCGACGGTGGACTTCAGGTAGCTGCCGTAATTGAAGCCGAGCTTGGCGGTGCCGACCAGATAACCGCCCATCACGCCGATGATGTCGGCGATGAAGACCAGGATGGGCATGGTCAGGGTGGCGGCGATCAGGCGCGGCGCCATCAGATATTTGAACGGGTTGGTCGACAGCGTGGTCAGGGCGTCGATCTGTTCGGTCACCCGCATGGTGCCGAGTTCGGCCGCCATGGCCGCCGAGACGCGCCCCGCCACCATCAGGCCCGACAGGACCGGGCCGAGTTCGCGGGTAATGCCGATGACGACGATGGTCGCGACCGCGCTTTCCGCGTTGAAGCGGGACGAGCCGATATAGATCTGCAGCGCCAGCACCATGCCGGTGAACAGCGCGGTCATGCCGACGACCGGCAGCGAGAAATAGCCGATCGACAGCATCTGCCGGCCGATCAGCCCGAAGTAGAACGGCGGCCGCACCACATGCTGCAGCGACATGCCGGCGAACAGCGTCAGCCGCCCGGCGAGTCCGAGGAACGAAAGCGTCGCGCGGCCAACCAGCGCCAGCGGATTGTTCATGCCGCCCCGCCGGTATAGACGCGCTCGAAACGTCGGCCGAGACGGGTCAGCAGTTCATAGGACACGGTATCCATGGTCGCCGCCACCCGGTCGATGGTCAGGGCATCGCCGACCAGCGTGATATACATGCCCGGCCGGCAGCTTTGCGGCGCCACGTCGGTCACGTCGATCGTCATCAAATCCATCGAAATCCGCCCCAGAACCGGAACTTCCCGGCCATCGACCAGCGCCAGGGCCCGGTTGCCGGCGGCGCGCAGGAAGCCATCGGCATAGCCAACGGCGACCGTCGCGACCCGCGTCGGCCGGACCACCTTGTGCGTCGCACCGTAGCCAACGGTTTCCGGCGGGTCAATCTCGCGCACCTGCAGGATGCCGGCCTCGAGCCGGACCACGGGGCGCACGGGGGCAAGGCGGCCGTTGACCGGATTGCCGCCGTAAAGCGCGATGCCCGGCCGCACCAGGTCGAAGGCGTAGTCGGCGCCCCAGAAGATCCCGGCCGAATTGGCGAGGGCGCGGCGGAAGGGCCGGCCGGTATGGGGCAGGCGCCCGCAGATATCGAGGAAACGAAGACGCTGGGCCGCCGTCATCGGATTGGCCGGATCATCCGCGCAGGCGAGATGGCTGATGACGAGATCGAGACTGATGCCATCCAGCCGGTCCGGTTCGGCGCACAGCAGGTCGACCTCCGCGCCCGACAGGCCGAGGCGGCTCATGCCGGTATCGACATGGAGGGCGGCGGGCAGACGGCGATGGGCGATGGCGCCCGCCCGCGACCAGGCGGCGATATCGCCAAGACCGTTGAGGACGGGGGTAAGGCCATGGGCCAGGAATTCGCCGGCGGTCCCCGCCGGAATGCCGTGCAGCACGAAAATCACGGCATCGGCCGGCAGATGCGGGCGAAGGGCGATGCCTTCGCCGACATGGGCGACGAAGAAATGACGGCAACCCGAGCCATAAAGCGCGGGGGCGACGCGGGCGGCGCCGAGGCCATAGGCATCGCCCTTCACCGCCGCGCCGGCGATGGCGGGGGCGGCGAGGCCGGCGAGCATCCGCCAGTTGGCGGCGATGGCGGCGAGGTCGATGGTCAGGCGGGTGGTGGCACCGATGGGGCCTTCGGCGGCGACGGGCTCAATAGTCAGCATCGGGCAGATAATCCTCACGCGCCAGATTCTGGAACAGGGTGAGGGACGGGTCGAAGCGCATTTTCACGATGCCGATGGAGCCGTGGCGCTGCTTGCCGATGATCACCTCGGCGAGATTATGCACCTGTTCCATCTCGTCCTGCCATGCAGCGTGCTCGGGGGTGCCTTCCCGGGGTTCGCGGCGCATCAGGTAATATTCCTCGCGGTAGACGAACATGACGACGTCCGAGTCCTGTTCGATCGTGCCGGATTCGCGCAGATCGGACAGCTGGGGCCGCTTGTCTTCGCGGTTCTCGACCTGGCGCGAGAGCTGGGACAGGGCGATCACCGGCACGTCCAGTTCCTTGGCCAGCATCTTGAGGCCACGGGTGATTTCCGACAGTTCGCCCACCCGGTTGTCGGTCCGCGACTTGCCCGAGGGGTTGACCAGCTGCAGATAGTCGACGATGACGAGGCCGAGGCCATACTGGCGCTTGAGGCGGCGGCAGCGCGTGCGCAGGGCGGAAATGGTGATACCCGGTGTATCGTCGATATAGAGCGGCAGGTTCTGCACCTCCTGCGCCGCCTGCACGAGGTGGTGGAATTCGTCGGTGTTCAGCTGGCCGCGGCGGATCTTCTCCGAAACGATGCGCGACTGTTCCGACAACATGCGCATGGCCAGCTGCTCGGCCGACATTTCGAGCGAGAAGAAGGCGACGACGGCGCCTTCCGAGGTGACGACGTTGCGGCCCGAGGCATCCTTCTCGAAGCGGGCGGCCCGCGCGGCGTTGAAGGCGATGTTGGTCGCCAGCGCGGTCTTGCCCATGGAGGGGCGCCCGGCCAGGATCAGCAGGTCGGAGCGGTGCAACCCGCCCAGCTTCTGGTCGAGATCGACAAGGCCGGTGGTGACGCCGGTCAGCCTGCCGTCCGACTTGAAGGCGCGTTCCGCCGCCCCGACCGCCGCCGTCAGCCCGTGAGAAAACGGCATCAGCCCGCCTTCCCGGCTGCCGGCTTCGGCGAGGTTGAACAGCTTGCCTTCGGCGGCCTGGATCTGTTCTTCCGCGTTGCTGTCGATATCCGCCTCATAGGCGGTATTGACGATTTCCTCGCCGACCTGGATCAACTCGCGCTTCAGGGCAAGATCATAGATCGCCCTGCCATAGTCGGCGGCATTGATGATGGTGACAGCATTGGCGGCGAGCCGGGCGAGATAGGCCGGCCCGCCGATCTCGACCATGGCCGGGTCCTGCTCGAAGAAGGGCCGCATGGTCACCGGATT
The DNA here is from genome assembly GCF_049306435.1 of Zavarzinia sp. Taxonomy (NCBI): domain Bacteria; kingdom Pseudomonadati; phylum Pseudomonadota; class Alphaproteobacteria; order Rhodospirillales; family Zavarziniaceae; genus Zavarzinia; species Zavarzinia sp. Next base: position 3,921 of record NZ_JBAQRT010000229.1, on the reverse strand, counting down.
GGCGATCTGCTGGCGCTCGATCAGCTTCAGCGCATGTTCGTAGATCCGCTGGTGCAGCGGCTCGTGGAAATGGCTCGCCAGCAGGAATTCGGTGACGCGGGTGATGGCCTCGTTGTTGACGAGGATCGCCCCCAGCAGGGCCTGTTCGGCCTCGATGTTGTGGGGCGGCGTGCGGTAATGCGGCTCCGATCCGGTATCGTTCATCGCGAAGACCGGGGCGGGAAAGGGGCGGGCGGTATCCATGGCGGCAGTTTAGCCGCTTGTGCCGGCGAAGCGAGATTCGAACCGCCCCCGAGGGGGTTCATCCGGCAGAATCTTGTCCACAGCCTGTGAACGATGGGGATGAACCTGTCACTGGGCCGCGAGGCGCGTGTTCTCCCGATTGTCATGAACATAGAGATAATCGCGGGTGATCGGCAGGCTGGCGACGTCTCGGCCGAACTGGAACTGGAACACCACCTGGCCGCCAACCCGGAACGAGGCTTCGCAGGACGCGAGATAGAGGTCCCACATCCGGCAGAAACGGGCGTCATAGAGCGCTTCCGCCTTGTCCCAATTGGCGAGGAAGCGACGGCGCCATTCCTTCAGCGTCTCGGCGTAATGCAGGCGCAGGATCTCGACATCGGCGGCGATCAAGCCGCTGCGCTCGACCGAGGTCATGACTTCCGACAGAGCGGGCGTGTAGCCGCCGGGGAAGATGTATTTGGCGATGAAGCTGTTGGTCGGCCCGGGCGAGCCGGTGCGGCCGATCGTGTGCAGCATGGCGGCGCCGTCATCCGCCAGAAGATCGCGGACCTTGTTGAAGAAGATGTCGTAGAAGCCGACGCCGACATGCTCGAACATGCCGACCGACACGATGCGGTCGAAGCGGCCTGTGACGGCGCGGTAATCGATCAGCTCGAATTTCACCCGGTCGGCGAGGCCCGCCTTGGCCGCCCGCTGGCGGGCAAGGGCGAGCTGTTCGGTCGACAGGGTTATGCCGGTCACATCGACCCCGTGATCCCGGGCGAGGGAAAGCGCGAGGCCGCCCCAGCCCGAGCCGATGTCGAGCACGCGCATGCCCGGCTCCAGGCGCAGCTTGCGGGCGATATGCGCCTTCTTGGCGGCCTGAGCTTCTTCCAGCGTCATGTCCGGGCGGGCGAAATAGGCGCAGGAATATTGCCGGTCGGCATCGAGGAAGAGGTCGTAGAGCGCGCCCGAGAGGTCGTAATGATGGGCGACATTGCGGCGTGAGGCGCGCGCCCGGTTCAATTGCTCGATCGGGCGAAGGAGATGGCGGAGCGCCAGCTTCAATCTGGAGGCACCGGCCAGGCCGACCTTCTCGAAGTTGTGAACGACGATCATGCAGACGTCATAGACATCGCCATTCTCGACCGTCAGCCGGCCGTCCATGTAAGCCTCGGCGAAGCCGAGACTGGGATCGAGCGCCGCCGCCATCAGGACCGAGCGGTGGTGGATGCGGATGGTCGGGCCGGGGCCATCGCCCGCCTCGCCATAGGTGCGGCCGCGGCCGCCGGGATAGATGATGGTCAGGCGACCGTGTCGGATGACCCGTGACAGAAGATTGTCGAGCAACATCACATGAACCCCCGGGGGAAAGCGGTTCAGGGCGAGAAGCGATGAGGAGGCACCGGCGACCTGGGCTGACACCGCCCCCGCGACGAACAGGCGGAAACGGTCAGTGCGGTTGACACAGTGTCCCCTACATCGGGATTAAGCGGTCAACATTCTGGAAATAATTAAAAGTCAGGCCCGGGTCCGGCGCAATAGGCGATGTTGCGAATTCGCCCTTTGTGCCGGCGCATGGGGGTCATGCGCCGGCATGACGGTCAGGACAGCGCGACCGCCGCGGTCACCAGCGCATGATGGAGCGACAGCGCCGAGGAGCGCGCGCACCACAGGCGGAATGACGAGGCCGGCGCCTCGCAGATGATGAAACAGCCGAGATGTTCGATCGTCGTGCGCAGCACGTCGCCTTGCGCCATCGCCCTTGTATCGGCGGCGCACAGGCGCTCCATGAGGTCGGGCATGGCCGCGCCCGCGATATCGAAGGCACACCAGCCGTCGCTTTGCTCCGTCACCGAGGCGTCGGCGCCGAAGCCCTGCTTCAGGATCGCGGCGAGGTCTTCGTGGGTGGCATGGGGCGCCTCGACCAACCATTGCTCCGGTCCGGTCCAGAAGGCGCGGATCGTGTCGCCGGCCACGCGCGATACGCCGGGCAGGGACGCGCCGAGAACCAGTGGCGCCACGGCCTCGAGTGACGAAAGTCGTCCCAGGCGGGCGGCGAGGGAGGCAAGGGCGAGATCCGGCCGCTCGGCGATGCTCAAGGTTCCGATCCGGTCGACCCGCGCGGTGGTCTTGCCGAAGACGGTCAGGGGGGGCAGGCGATCAGCCACGGAGACGCACTCCTTCCGGGTCGATGAAGCAGGGGGACACGACCTGCGCCCTGATGTCCGTGCCGGCCAGCGGATTGACGACGTGGATGATCTCGCCCGTTCGCTGGTCGCCGCGTTTCAGGAAACCCAGGCCGATCGAGCTGCCGACATGGGGCGAATGGCAGGACGAGGTGATCCAGCCCTGATCATGGGCGGCATCGACCGGGCTGCCCCCGGTCATCAGATGGGCGCCGTTGACGATGGCATCGGCCGGTGACAGCGGCTTCAGTCCGACGAGGCGCAGATCGTCCGGCCGGTTCATGCCTTCGCGCCGGGACAGGGTGATGCCGATGGCGTCCTTGGTGGCGGAGACCATCTTGCCGAGGCCGAGATTGGCCGCCGTGGTCTGGCCGTTCAGCTCGTTGCCGGCCGGATGGCCCTTCTCGATGCGGAGGACGCCCAGCGTCTCGGTGCCATAGGGCGTGACGCCGAGGTCCTGGCCCGCCGCCATCAGGGCGCGGATCAGCCCGTCGCCATAGCGGGCGGGCACCGCGATCTCATAGGCGAGTTCGCCCGAGAAGGAGATGCGGAACAGCCGGGCCCGCAGACCGCCGCAGACCGTGACCGCGCCGCAGGCCATGTAGGGGAAGGCTTCGTTCGAAATATCGCAGGCGGGATCGATGACCCGTTGCAGCAACTCCCGCGATTTCGGCCCGGCGACCGAGAATTGCGCCCAGGCGTCGGTCGTCGAGATCAGCTGGACATCCAGCGCCGGCCACAGGCACTGGCGGCAGAATTCCATGTGGCGGAACACGGCGATGGCATTGGCCGTCGTCGTGGTGACGACGAAATGATCCTCGGCCAGGCGGGCGACGGTGCCGTCGTCCTTCACCATGCCGTCTTCCCGCAGCATCAGGCCATAGCGCACCCGGCCGACGGCGAGTTTCGCCATACCGTTGCAATAAAGCCGGTCGAGGAAGGCCGCGGCATCCGCGCCCTGAACATCGATCTTGCCGAGGGTGGTGACGTCGCAGATGCCGACGGCCTGCCGCGTCGCCAGCACCTCGCGGTCGACGGACTGGCGCCAATGGCTCTCGCCCGGCTTGGGGAACCACTGCGCGCGCATCCAGTTGCCGACCTCGACGAAGACCGCGCCCTGTTCCTGCGCCCAATGGTGGCTGGGGGTCAGGCGCCGGGGACGGAAATCCGCCCCGCGCGAGCGGCCGGCCAGGGCGCCGATGGCGACGGGCGTATAGGGCGGGCGATAGATCGTGGTGCCGACCTGCTCGATCGGTTTGCCGGTCAACTCGGCCATCACGGCGATCGCCGGGACATTGGCGGTCTTGCCCTGATCGGTCGCCATGCCCAGGGTCGTGTAACGCTTCACATGCTCGACCGAGCGGAAGTTTTCCTGATGGGCGAGGGTGACATCCTTCACCGTGACATCGTTCTGCTGGTCGAGCCAGGCGCGGCCCTTGCCCTTCACCTGCCACAGCGGCGCGATGCGGAACGGCGCATCCTCGGCCCTCGGCAGGTCGGGCAGGGC
>NZ_JBAQRT010000228.1:0-3961 GCF_049306435.1 Zavarzinia sp. | reverse complement strand
AGGCATCGCCGCCGTCGAGGCCCGGCAGCATGTCGATCGTGCCGCCGAAGAGCATGTCGCCCCCGGCGGTGACCGTGGTCGCCCGCGTCATCGTCACCGGTCCCTGCGCGCCGAAGGTGCCGCCCGCGACATAGCGACCACCGTCGAAAGTGATCGCCGCGCCGAGCATGGAGAGCGAGCCCCCGGCCTCGATGTCGGCGATTTTCACCGCGCCGCCCGCGCTGATGGAAACATCGCCCGGGGCCGCGACGGCGCCGACCGCCCCGGTGATCCGCACGTCGCCGGCGGCGGCATCGATCTCGAGGTTTGGCGCGGGCCCGGCGGCAGGGGAACCGGCCCCAAGCCCCGGGGACTCATCACGGGCATCGATGGTGCCCTGGACAGACACGGAATCGCCCGCCCGCATCAAGGCATCGCCCAGCAGGGACACGGCACCAAGGAGGGTGATATCCGTGCCCGCGTCGAGCGTGCTGGTGGCCAGTTTCACGAACTGGCCGGCGGCGATCGAGATGGCGCCGGTCGCCGCCACCGAACGGACGAGGACGTCGCCATCGGCGGACAGATCGACGTCGCCGAGAATGCGCAGGCCCCCGATATCATCGGCCACGGAAAGGGTGCCGCCCGCCTCGGCCGTCAGCGACGGCGCCGCCGGGCGGTCGCCATCGTCTGGCGCGCTCGCGTCGATCCTGCCGCCGAACGAGATGTTGGTGCCGGCGACGATCGTTGTGTCCTGGGCGATTTCGGTATCGCCCGTCACGGTGAAGCCACGCCCGGCGTCATAGGCCGAGCCCTGGAGATGGGTCACGGGCCCATCGTAGATCTGGCTACCCTGACTGGCGACATCGCCGAGGGTGATCGTATCCGCCGCGGTTACCCGGATGTCCGTCATGGCCGACCGGGTGCCGATCGCCCCGTCGACGCGAACGGCGCCGATTTCGGAGGTGATGGCGAGCGACGGGATCCCGTCGGATTCGCCATCCGCGTCGATCGGGCCATCGATGGTCACATCGCCCCGGGCATCGATCTCGGTGTCGTAGCGCAGCCGGACGTCGCCCCTCATGTCGATCGTGGCGCCGGCGCGCACATGGCTGTCGAGAAGGTGAAGGATGCCGCCCGCCGCCACCCTGAGGGCGCCGGTGACATCGATGGCGCCGACGGCGACATCGCCGATGGCCCGAAGATCGAGCGTGCCGATCGGGGAAAGTCCGCCGATCGGTCCCGCGATGGTCAGGCTGCCGCCCGCCGAGGCCTCGAAACGGGTGACCGCTTCCGGCGGGCTGAGTTCGTCGACGTCGAGGCGGTCCCCGATGTCGATATCGCCCCCGGCGAAAACGCCGACGCTGTCCTTGATCGTCGTCTCGCCGACGATGGTGAAGTCGCCGTCGGTGATATAGCTCGAGCCGCGAAGGCCGGTGGCGGCACCGGCATAATGCTGATCGCCCGTCGTCCGCACATTGCCGAGACGGATGCCGTCACGGGCCACGATATCGAGATAGCCGAGCGCGGCCACGCCGCCGACATCGCCGATCAGGATGGCGTTGCCCGCTTCCGTGACGATCGACAGTCCGGCATCGCCCGCCGAGGCCAGATCGATGTCGCCGTCCAGCAGGACCAGGGTGCCGCCGACGATCATCGCGTCCTGATCGATCGTCATGCGGCCCGAGGCCAGGAAATCGCCACCCGCGACAAAGCTGGCGCCGGTGAAGCGGATGTCGGTCGCGAACAGTTCGATGTTGCCGGTCGCGCGCATGTCGGCCGCGCTGATCGTGTCGGTCGCGCTGGCCGACAGGAAGCCCAGCCGCGTGTCGTGGCCGATATCGCCAAGGAAGCCGATGCTGCCGTCGCGGGCGATCACGGTCAGGGCCGCGTCGCCGTCACTCACCGCATCGATCCGGCCGAAACTGGCGCCGCCACCGGCGTCGAACTCGGTCACGCCGGAAATCAGTGCGCTCGTGGTCGCGGCGGCGACAATATCGCCGGTGGTCGTGCGATAGGTCTCGCCCATGAATCGGCCGAGCGGGGCGGCATAGGTCTGATCGCCGCTCGTCCGCACGTCGTGCAGGGTGAAGGCGCGAGTGGCCGAGACATTCAGCCCGTCGAGCAGCCCCTCGACATTGCCGATATCACCACCGACGACGATCTCGCCCCCGCTGCCACCGGCCGTCAGCGCGAGGCTGGCGGTATCCGCCGCGCCCGATCGCTGGATGTTCCCGCTGAAACGGATATCGCCATCCGTCGCGGTCATGGCGATGTCGCCCGTCAGCCGGGTCCTGCCCCCGACAGTGATATCGCCCGCCGCCGACAGATAGTCGATGCCGCTACCGGCGCGGCCGAACAGGTTGATCGCCGCCGCCTCATAGGTCTGGTCGCCGGTGGTCGAGACGCCGGCCAGATCGATAGAGACGGCGGTGACGGACAGGGACCCCAGACCGACGCCGAAACCGGCACCGCCCCCGATCCGCACCAGGCCCGACGCGGCGGTCAGGGTGACGTCGGGGATGGCGGGGGTCGAGAAACCCAGATAGCCGTCGAGGGTGCCCGCGATGTCCAGATCGCCGCCGGCCTTGATCGCGATCGCCGGGGAATCGACGGCGACATCGCCATTCATCTGGATGTCGCCGCCGATATCGAGGTCATGGGCCAGCACGATATGGGCGGAATTGACGGTCAGGTCGCCGGAAAGCGTGGTGGCGCCCAGCAAGGCCGCGCTCGCCGCCGCGCCCGAGGTGGTGATCGAGACATTGCCGCCGCTGCTGATGGTGACATCCGGCGCCAGATAGAAACTGCCGCCGTCATTGGCCTCGACGAAAATGTCGAGCGGCAGGTCGAGGGAGACGCCGCCCGGCACCGCCGCGCCGACCAGCACGCTGGCCGTGCCCGAGGCTTCGTCGGCATCGAAGGTCGAGGACGCGGCGCCGGTGCGCAGGGTCAGCGACTGGAAGTCGCCGAGGGCCAGCAACTCGGTCTCGGAAAGACCGGGGACATCCGTGCCGGCGGGCGCGCCGACCAGGGCGCCGAGATCGGAATTGCGGAAGGCGCCAGTGATCAGGACCGTCGCCGTCGCACCCGGGCTGAAGATGCCATTGCCGATATGGAAGGGATCGAAGCCGTAACCCTGCATGTGCAGATTGCGGCCGACCGCGATGTTGATCGAGGATTCGGAATCCTCGCCGTGATCGATGCCGACGCCGCCGAGGCCACCGAGCAGGGTCAGCTGATCGGCGTCGATTTCGATCGACGGGACAGAGCCGGAGGTGCCGCTGGCAGTCGGCTGGATGCCGATGCCATAGGGGTCGGCATCGGTGCCGCAGCCCCCGGCGCCGGTCATGCAGCCGCGCAGGTCGATCGTGTCGGCGATCAGCTTGCCGTCGAAGATCTTGATCGAGCCGCCGGCGGTCGCCTTCAGGGTCAGGGCGGCGGCGCTGCCGTCGAGAATGCCCGACCACAGGATGCCCTGGCCCGCCTGCGCGTCGATGCCCAGCGTGCCGTTCGAAACCTGAAGCGTGCCCGACCAGTCGATCGCCCCCGCGGCTTCGAGGCGAAGGCTGGCGCTGACGCCGCCGAGGTCATAGGCGGCATTGGCGAGATAGGAAATATTGCCGTCGCCTTTCAGCGCGGGGTCATTGGTGACGATGCTGACATTGGTGCCAGTCTTCAGCACGTCGAAGATGGATTCGATCGAGATGGTGGATGTATCGGCGGGGATGAAGACGCCATCGGGCGGAATCGCCGTGCCGCGATTGACGATGGCGATATCGGCGGGGTCGAGCAGCCATTCGCCGCCCTTGCCGGCCGGGGCCGAGGCATTGATCACGGCCCCCGAGACATCGAGCTTGCCCATCGAGGAGGTCTCGATCAGGCCGCCATCGCCGCCCCCGGCGCCGCCGGTCGCCCGGGCCGAGCCGGCGAAATCCGTCGCCTTGTCCGACCAGACGACGATGGTGCCGCCGTCGCCCTGCGC